>CAVCDW010000054.1:0-53041 GCA_963601055.1 Elusimicrobiaceae bacterium | reverse complement strand
CTTTAAAAGAAATTATTCAATAGATAATTCAATAAAAAAAGTATTTTTTTCTTTTTTATATAGTAATGATTTTTTTAGTTTGAATATTTTAATAACTTTATATAAATCATCTATTATATCAAAAAAGTGGTATCTCACCCTAGATACCACCTTTGTTTAATAATTATTCTAATTCAAATGCTCCTGTATATAATTGATAATATACACCATGCGCCTTAATTAAATCATCATGATCTCCACGTTCGATAATTCTTCCGTGGTCTAGAACCATAATCGCGTTAGCGTTTTGAACTGTTGAAAGTCTATGCGCAATTACGAATGTAGTTCTACCTTCCATTAATTGATCCATTCCTTTTTGTACTAGTAATTCAGTACGTGTATCAATTGATGAAGTAGCTTCATCTAGAATCATAACAGGTGCGTCTGCTACTGCAGCTCTTGCAATAGAAATTAATTGACGTTGACCTTGAGATAATTGTGATCCGTTACCTGTAAGGTATGTATCAAAACCTTCAGGAAGTCTTGTAATAAAGTCATATGCATTCGCAATCTTTGCGGCTTTAATTATTTCTTCTTCACTTGCATCAAGCTTACCATATCTAATATTATCTCTTACAGTACCTGTAAATAAGTTTGTATCTTGTAATACTATACCAATAGATCTTCTTAAATCATCTTTTTTAATCTTATTGATGTTTATTCCATCATATCTAATCTTACCATCCGCTAAATCATAGAATCTATTTATTAGGTTAGTAATTGTAGTTTTACCTGCTCCTGTTGAACCTACGAACGCAATCTTTTGTCCAGGTTTTCCGTAAAGTGTTACATCATGTAATACAATCTTATCAGGATAATATCCGAAATCTACATCATAGAATCTTATATCACCTTTAAGTTCTGTATAAGTGATTGAACCATCAGCTTGATGAGGATGTTTCCATGCCCATTTTCCTGTATTTTCCGAAGTTTCTGTAATAGTTCCGTCCTCGCTAATATTTGCGTGTACTAAAGTAACATAACCTTCATCTGTTTCAGGTTGTTGATCCATAAGTTCAAATATTCTATCTGCTCCAGCAAGTCCCATTACTACTGAGTTTACTTGCATAGATATTTGGTTAAATGAGTTCGCAAATTGTCTTGCCATACCAAGGAATGATACCGCAATACCAATAGTTAGGGTATTGAATCCTACGATTGTAAAATTCTTAACATTTAGTGTAACAAGCACAACACCAACTATTGCACAAACTACATATAATAAGTTACCAATATTATGAATAATAGGTCCTAACATATTAGCGTAAGCATTAGCCTTGAATGAGTCGTTATTAAGTTTTTCATTTAAAACTTCATAATCTTCTTGGCTCTTTTCTTCATGGCAGAATACTTTTACAACCTTTTGTCCATTCATCATTTCTTGGATAAATCCTTCACATGTCGCAAGTGAACTTTGTTGAGCCATGAAGTATTTAGCACTTCCTCCACCAATGCTCTTAGTTGCCTTAAGGATTAGGAATGTCGCAAGAATGATTAATATAGTTAACCATAATGAATAATAACACATCATTACAAACAACATTGTAACAGTTAATAATGTTGATATTGTTTGTGGAATTGAAACTGATATTAATTGTCTTATTGCGTCTACGTCATTTGTGTATGTTGACATAATATCACCATGTGCATGACGGTCAAAATAAGAAATAGGTAATTTTTCCATGTTGCTAAATAATTTAACACGAAGTTTATATAAGAATCCTTGTGTCATTTCTGCAAGTAATTGTGCTTGAAGAAATGAACATATAATAGAGGCTAGATAAATTGAACCTAGTGTTAAGATCAATTTACGAAGTTCACCTTTTACATACGAGAAACTTCCAAGTTCAATTCCTTTATATATAACATCATCAATTACTTTTTGCATGAATATTGATGCACAAATTGAACCTACTGCTGTAACAATAATACATATTAAAATTAAGATAATATGAACAGGATAACACTTAAATAAATATCCCAATGTTCTTCCTAATGTTTTCTTTTTATTGAATTTTCTATCTGGTTTTCTAAATGGTTTTGGCATATTACTCACCATCCTTTACAGAAGTTTTATTTTGAGTATTATAAACTTCTTGATAAATTTCATTAGTTTTTAATAATTCTTCATGTGTACCAATTTGGTTGATTTTTCCACCATCCATAACAATTATTCTATCAGCTTCTTGAATAGATGAAATACGTTGAGCAATTATAATCTTTGTAGTTGTCGGAATAAATTCTTTCAATCCACTACGAATAATCGCATCAGTTTTTGTATCAACGGCAGATGTTGAGTCATCTAAAATTAAAATCTTAGGATTCTTAAGTAGCGCTCTTGCGATACAAAGACGTTGTCTTTGACCTCCTGATACGTTAGTACCACCTTGGTCAATATGTGTGTCATACCCATCAGGGAATTGATTTATAAATTCATCTGCACAGCTTAGTTTACATGCATGTCTTATTTCTTCATCAGTTGCGTTTTCATTTCCCCATTTTAAATTTTCTTTAATTGTTCCCGAGAATAACATATTCTTTTGAAGAACTACCGCAACACCATTTCTTAATACTTCAAGATCGTATTTCTTAACATCTTCTCCACCTACTGATACAGAACCTACTGATACATCATATAGACGAGAAATTAGGTTTACAAGTGATGTTTTAGATGAACCAGTACCACCAAGAATACCTATAGTTTCACCACTCTTGATATCGAGATTAATACCTTCTAGTGCGAACTTTTCAGCTTTTTGGCTATACTTAAATGATACATTATCAAATTTAACGCTTCCGTCTTTAATTTCCATTAATGGATTTTCTGGATTAGTAATAGTTGGTTTTTCAAGTAATACTTCTTTAATTCTTCTTCCTGATTCAATAGCCATTGTAATCATTACTACAACCATTTGTAACATCATAAGTGCCATTAATGATTGGAATCCATATGTTGAAAGTGATTGGAATTCACCTACAGATATTTTATTAAATACATATACTGTTTCACCATCTACAACACTTGATGATGAATTCTTAACGATAATAACTGAACCTACAACAAGAATAACCATCATTAAAATATCGATAGCTACAGTCATTGCTGGTTGAGTGATACCTATAATACGTTCTGCAAATGTGAACTTCTTTTTAAGATTATCAGCTGATTTATCAAATTTCTTGATTTCATAATCTTCACGAACAAATGATTTTACAACTCTTATACCTTCAATATTTTCTTCAATTGATTCATTTAAGGCATCATATTGTTTAAATATCTTATTGAATATCTTTGTCGCAAATACCATAATTACACTCATAACTATAGCAAGTGCTATCATTATGATTAAGAAATATGAGGCAATTTGTGGATTCAAATAGAAACACATTGCGATTGAAAATATAATCATAAGTGGTGAACGGATAGCTGTACGAATAATCATCATATATGCATTTTGAACGTTAGTAACGTCTGTTGTCATACGTGTTACAAGTGATGATGATTGGAATTTATCTATATTTGCGAATGAGAAATTACAAATACTTTCATACATATCCTTTCTTAAATTCTTTGCGAATCCGGCTGATGCTTTACTACAGAAAAATCCTGATAACGCTCCAAATCCTAGGGATGCCATAGCCATTATAACTAGGACAACAGAGTATATTATAAGCATCTTAGTATCTTTACTATTCATTTGGTTTACAAGTTTAGCAGTAACGAATGGTAATATACATTCCATTAGAACTTCTAAGATAATAAACACAACAGATAGTATTGATGGCAGTTTGTATTCTCTTATACTTTTCTTTAATACATTCATTTTAATTCTCCTTTACATTTTTTAATATTCTTTCTAAATAAACTATAACTTCTTCTCTTTCACTTGATGTAAAATCTTTAAATATTTTATCTTCACCTTTTTTACATCTTGAAATCACTACATCTTGTACTTCGAAAGCTTTTGGAAGTAACATTAAATATTTATACCTAGAATCTTTTTCTGATGAGATTCTTTTTATAAAATTATTTTTCTCAAGTCTATCAATCATAACTGATGCAGTAGCTTTAGATATCTCTAATTCTTTTTCTACATCTTTTTGAAAGATATACTTATCTTGATTATGATATAAAAACATAATTATTTGAAACTGAGTATGAGTTATATTAAATTCTTTAATGTCTTTATTTTTGCTTTTGTCTAATTCACGCTTAATTAGGCCCATTAAATAACCTGCGTCTCTATTCTTTTCACCATTCTCAGACAATATCTCACCTCCATATTAGTTAGTCCACTAACTATTATATAGACATATTATTCAATGTCAAGAAAAAAATTCCCTATTTTTGGGAATTTTCATCTATTTCATCGAATACATTAATGTCTTCTGAATTCTTTAAATTAAAGTTAGCATATAAACTTTTTAACCTTTTATGAAGTGGAAGAGTAATAAGTACTACAAAGACCGATAACATCAAATTAAATGGTATTACTGAGAACAAGATATAATATAACATATAATTATCTGCCGTAATGTTTTTCGTTTTAATAAGTCCAAATGTTATAACTGAAACTGGTTTTCCAATAACCTTAGCTAATACTTCATCGCTAAATCCTGCGACGCTCTTATAAAATGGTATATTTATAAATAGGTTAGTAATAACACCTGCTAAAACCCATGAAACTATTACTGCAATAAAAGAGAATGCAGTTTTATGTTTTGAGTTTGTATAATTATAAATAATTCCTGCAGGAATTACCGAAGTTATTCCTATTAAAAGATCTGCGACTTCACCAACACCAGATGTAGATGTTCCTTTAAATATAAATTTAGCAATCATCCTTATAAATACTATTACTGACGCGTCCCATGGTCCTATCATAAATGTTGCGATTATAAGCGCAATCATAGATGGATTAATTTTAAGAAAACTTGGGAATATCGCAAGTGATATAGGTAGCTCACAAAATACATAAAGTACTGAAGCAATCGCCGCTAATATCGCATCTACTGAAATTCTTAAAATCATTTTCTTTGTATCAATTTTCTTCTTCATAATATCAATCCTCCTAAAAACAAAATAAGGGAAGCTCTAGGGCTTCCCATAATGGTAAAGGAAAAATATAAAAATATTCTTCTTCCATCTAGACTTTACTATCGGTATAGGAATTTCACCTATTCATGCAAAATGCTCGCGGACTTTACCGCCGGTCTGGAATTTCACCATGCCCTGAAGTATTTAAATTAATACAACCAAATGATATTATAAATACTTATATATGTCAATCATTTTAAATATATTATATTTTTTTATAAATCTAATTTGTTTTTATTTGAATTTTATTTATAAAAAATAAAAACCCTTAAGCATTATTATAGTGAACCACTAAAGTCTTTCCAATAACTTGGTCCAACTTTAAGGGTTCACCTTATATCTAGTTTCCTAGTTTTACTTTAGGGTTTATATTTTATTTATTTAAAGATATTAAAAACTAAATACTAACATACTAAGTTTAGTTGTTTTAGATGTATCATCGTATAAAACAGTACCTGATGTTACCTTAAGAACTGTATCACATTTTGAATAGTTAAATGTAACATTTTCTTTTTCTGAATAAATTGTTGCACTAGTTGTGCCATCTAACGATTTAAAATCGTATCTATAAAGAGCATCTTCTATTTTAGTTACTGTGATATCTAAATTATAATATGTATTATTAGCATAATATTTACCACTATATTCAACCAAATTATTATTTATTAAAGAATAATACTTTTCATTTACGTTATCATAAATAGCACCATTCTTCATAGAATATGAACCTGTCGCAATTACATTACCTGTTAAATCATATAAAGCTGTACTTGAAGTAAATGCGTTTTGAACACTTTGATAACTTACACTATCAAGATAATTTAATTTAGAATCAAATAATTTACCATTAACATTATAAACTTTATCACTAACCTTAACTACATTTGAATAGTCTTCATTAATAAGTGTCTTATATACAACATCAGCATCATTATCTAAGAAATAAGTTCTAGTTCTATTACTTAATACTTTATTACTATTAATTGTTTGTCCTGTTAATACTAAATAGTTTTCGCTAACAGCTACTTCACTATCAAATTTAAATTCGGTTTTAATTTCAACTGCATCCTTCTTACCATCTAATGTAGAACAGTAAGTCTTAAGTAGATGCTTATTACCACTTTCATCATAATAAGTGAAATCAGTTTCATCATTCTTTTCACCTAATATTATATCTTCTTGCCAAACAAATGTTGAATAATTGAAATAAGCATTTTGATTGATAGAAAAAGTTTTTAAATCTTTACCCTTTTCATCTTTATGATAAACTATTTTATAATCTCCTGAACTTGTTATTTTAATATATTGATTAAGTTCTTCTGCATAAGTATAACCATTATACTTGTATGCTTTTTCATAATCAATATCTTCTTCATCTTCACCGGTTTTAACAAGATTTTCCTTAGTAAATGTTAGAGTAATTTCACTATCTTTTTTTGTAAAATCTGTTGTTGTACTTATAACAAAGATTCCTTGGTTAATAGTTATTTTATCATCTTTAATTGAATAAGTTGGTGCTCTACTTCCAGCAAGAGAATAATATGATACTTCAAAATCATATTTTTCAATATCATTAACTACGTGACCATAAATAGTAGTTTTATATATTGAATATTCAGTAGAATCTATTGTACATTTATTACCTGTATTAACTCTATTATATACAGAATAATCATTAACTTTTCCATATGAATATGAATTAGTTACTTCACAAAGTTGTTTAGAATCAGTAAATCTGCAAAGATATATACTTGGTGATTTTTCTATTTCATAATAATAATTATTAATATTTTTAAGCGAAGTTGTATATACAGTAACACTCTTTGCTAAATTATCATTAGTCTCATATTGATCATTTTCTTTTGATAAGTCTTCTAAAACTTTTGCAATAGTTTTATTACTACCAGATTTGTAAGAATTATCTTCATAACTAGATTTTTTATCCTTACATGAAACAGCTAGTAGGCAAGAACTTGCCGCAACGAAAGCGGTCATCATTTTTATAATTTTATTTTTCATGGTATCATTCTCCCTTGTATTTTATTATTATAATTACTCATAAACTAAATATTGAATAAAATAAATCCAAGTTTATTTTCCTTCGCTTGATCAGCGTAAATAGTACTATTTGCAGTTAATCTTACTCGTGAAGTATATTTAGTATAGCTAAATGATAAATTAGAATTTTCCGAATAGAAAGTTGTACTAACTTTACCATCTAGAGATTTAACATCATACTTATAAACATCACCAGATTTAGTTACACTTATATCTAAATTATAATATGTATTATCACCATAATATGTACCGCTATATTCAACTAATTTATTATCTAATAAAGAATAATACTTTTTATTTACATCATCATAAATAGCACCATTCACCACAGAATATGAACCTGTCGCAATTGCATTACCTGCTATATCATAGATTGTTTTTACGTCATCAAGAGTTGATACGAACGCATTTAGACCAGATGAATATGATACTGTGTCAATATAATTTAAATTACCATCATATAGGTCATCACCAATCATGTAAACATTATCTTTTAATTTTATTGTTTGAGAATAATCTAAATTTAAAATTGTTCTATAAACTACTTTTCCGCTATTTTTCAAGAAATAAGTTCTTAATTTATTATCTAAAATCTCTTCGTCATCGTCGACTTCATAACCAGTTAATACTAAATAATTATCTGTTAATGCCTTACAATCATTAAATACAATTTCAGTTTCTATTTCTTTGCAACTTGTACCATCAGCTAGGTTAGAATAATAAGTTTTAACTAGATGTTTCTCACCATCGCCATCAAAATATGTATATTTTGCTTTGCTCTTTTCAGCGATTATTACATCTTCTTGCCAAATATATACTGTTTTGTTTGTATAAGCATTTTTATGATAAACTACTTCAGATAAATCCTTCCCTTTTTCATTTTTATGATAAACAATATTATAATTTCCTGAATTAACTACTTTAATATATTGCTTAATATCTTCATCGTATGTATATCCAGCATACTTATACATCTTTTCATAATCAATATCATCTTCATCATCAGCATCTATTGTTACTAATTCCTTTTTAGGTTTTGAAAGTTGTCTGAAAGAACTATTATTTTCGTTCATGTTTTCATTAAACGACATATAACTATTATAATTAATAGCACCAATGTATAATGTTTGATTTATATAACATATGGTTTCAATATAAGATTTGCTATTATTTGTCGTATAAAAATCAACTACAAAATCAAAAATACCATCATTTGTTATGTGACCATAAAGTGTACATTTATAAATTGGTGCGTTAGTAACTTGTTGATAGTTAACATATACACTTCCATCAAAAGTCTTATCGGTTTTTTTAATCGTATAAACATAAGAATTTCCATAATCATCTGTTTTAGTTACTACTTCTGCACCAGTCACATCAATCTCATTTAAATCAGAAAACTTAAAGTAACTTACTCCATCTGTAGTAGTTTCTTTAAAAGCCGCATCATTTAATATTACGTTTGAATTTGAATATTGTTTAACTGAATTAAATTTATTATATTCAAACCCCTTAAATTTACTTTCTTCATCAATACTAGAATTGCTAGCAGAAATTTCTTCTAATATTTTTGACATTGTTTTGTTATCACCCTCATTATACGAACTATCAATGTAGTTTGAATTACTATCCTTACATGAATTAAGCGCAACGCATCCGCATAATGCTAATGAAATACTCATTAATTTTATAATTTTTTTCATATTACCACTCCTCATTATAATCATATCATATGATAAAGAAACTATCCATTTTTTTGTACTCCAATTTACTAACAAAAAAAGGATTGATGTCTTAATTTTATAGGCATCAACCCTAAATTTTATTTTTATTTAAATCTTTACTTTATAATTAATGACTTAGATGTCATTTCTTTTGGAGTTTCAAGTTCTAATAAGTCTAATAATGTAGGCGCAATATCAGATAATATTCCACCATCTCTTAGCTTAACATTCTTATCTGTTACAATAAGTGGTACTGGATTTGTTGTATGTGCTGTGAAAGGCTCACCTTTTTCATCAAGCATTTTTTCTGCATTTCCGTGGTCTGCAGTAATTAAAGCTACTCCGCCTACTTTCTCAAGTAAGTTAACTATTTTACCAACGCACTCATCAACAACCTCTACTGCTTTTACAGCGGCAGGAATAACACCTGTATGTCCTACCATATCGCAGTTTGCGAAATTTAAAACGATAGTATCATACGATTCAGACTTGATTGCATCGCAGACTTTATCACACACTTCATAAGCACTCATTTCTGGTTGTAAGTCATAAGTTGCGACCTTTGGTGAATTTACTAAAATACGATCAGCACCTTCAATTTCTTTGTCTACTCCACCATCAAAGAAGAATGTAACATGGGCATATTTTTCAGTTTCTGCAATACGAAGTTGAGTATATCCAGCACTTGAAACAATATCACCATAAAGGTTGTTTAATTCAACTGGTGTGAATGCTACAAGACCTTTTACTGAATCAGCATAGTGCATCATTGATACAAAAAATGTTTGTTTAGGTCCATTTGTAATATCAAGTTTAGGATCTGTTCCATTCTTTAACATATTTTGAGTTTTACCAGGGTTAGATAGTGCAGTCGCAATTTGAATAGCTCTATCTGGTCTATAATTTGCGAATATTACTGAATCTCCATCCTCAATAGTACCATTTGTATCAACTACAAAAGGAACTACGAATTCATCAAGTTTTCCTCTCTTATAAGAAGTTTTAATTCCTGTTACGGCATCAGAGAACTTTTCACCAATTCCTTGAGTCATCGCATCATAAGATAATTGAATACGAGTCCAGTTCTTATCACGATCCATTCCATAATAACGTCCTGAAACAGAAGCTACACTAATATTCTTTTGTTCAAGAACTGATGCCATAAAATCTGCACCAGAATTTGGAGCTGTATCACGTCCGTCAAGGAATGCATGGAAATATACTTTGTCTAATCCATTATCTTCACAAACTTTAGCGATTGCTTTAATATGTTCAGTATGTGAATGTACTCCACCTGTAGAGCATAATCCTAAAATGTGTAATTTTTTATTATTTGTTTTAGCATTTTCAATAGCTTTTAAAATAGCTTCATTTTTAGCAAAATCACCATTTTTAATAGCTACATTAATTCTTGTAAGAGATTGGTATACAATACGTCCTGCTCCTATATTCATATGTCCTACTTCACTATTTCCCATTTGTCCTTCAGGAAGACCTACTGCTTCTCCTGAAGCCTCAATAATAGTATTAGGATATTCTTTCATAATTCTATCTAAATTTGGCTTTTTAGCTAACGAAACAGCATTACCTTTAGATGCCTCTGCAATTCCGTATCCATCCATTATAATTAACATTACTGGTTTCTTTTTCATAATTATCTCACTTTCTTATTTGTCCATTTCCAAATATTATATATTTATATGTCATCATTTCTTTAAGTCCCATAGGACCTCTTGCATGAAGTTTTCCGGTTGATATACCAAGTTCTGCACCAAATCCAAAACATCCACCATCAGTGAATCTTGAAGATGCATTTTGATATACGCATGCCGCATCAACAAGTTGCATAAACTTTTGTGCATTACTATCATTTTTAGTAACTATTACTTCACTATGCTTTGTTCCATATTTATTAATATGTGTGATTGCTTCATCTAAAGATTCTACAACATGCATATTAATATCTAAATCATTGAATTCAGTATCATATGATTTAACATCATCTGATATTAAATATTCTTTAACAAGCGCATCTCCATGCACCCTTACCATTGTATCAAACTCTCGTTCTTTAAGCAATTTTAATAATTCTTTATAACAACTTTTATTAATTAATACCGATTCTGTGGCATTACATACTGAAGGATTTGACATTTTACCATTTATTATAATATCACAAGCCATCTCTAAATCAGCATCAGAATCAACATAGACATGACATACTCCAGCTCCTGTTTCTATAACAGGAATAAGGGAAGTATTTACAACATGATTTATAAGTCCTCTACTTCCTCTTGGAACACATAAATCTATTTTATCTTTCATTGTAAGTATCTTTTCTACATCTTCATGTGTTGTATCTTCAAGTAAGCATACACTATCTTCTGGTATATAATCTTTTATTGCATTTCTAATAGTATCAACTAAAGCTTTATTAGTTTTTTTAGCTTCTTTTCCACCTCTTAAAATACAAACATTAGCTGTTTTTATTGCAAGAGACGCAATATCTACACAAACATTAGGCCTAGATTCAAAAATTGTAAGAATCACACCAAATGGTTGAGATATTTTTTTAATAATAAGCCCATTAGGTCTTTTAATTTCTTCTAAAACTTTATTCGTAGGATCTTCTAATTTTGATACTGTTAAAACATCGTTTGCGATTGATATTAACTTCTCTTCTGTAAGAGTTAATCTCTTTTTCATAACATCGGCTATATTTGAAGCATTTAATAGATCTTGCTTATTTTGTTCTAATATATAATCTTTATTTTCTATTAAAGCTTTACTCATAGCTTCCATCGCAAGAATTCGTTTTTCTTTTGTCTTAGAAGCTAATGGCAATTTTGCATTAACAGCCTTATCTATCACATCAATATAAGACATATAATCACTCCTCTATTAACACTATGTTATTCGCATGAATTACTACATCTTTAGTTTCATGATGAAGTATTTCTTTAATTTCATTAGAATCATGACCTTTAATCTTTAAAATATCATAATCTCTAAAATTAGATATTCCTTTTGCAATAACCTTATTCTTATTTACGATGTTTATTACATCACCTTCAGCAATTTGTCCTACGATGTCAGTAATTCCTTTTGCAAGTAAACTCTTTCTATCTAAAATAGCTTTTGCACAACCATCATCAACCAATACGCTTGCGTTAGGTCTTGTTTTAAACAAAATCCATTGATTACGCGCATTAACGCTTTTGTTTTTAACAAAAAGTGTTCCACTATATTTTTCCTTATCAAACGCATTATGAATATTTTTGATATCATCTGCATTTTGAATAATCATATCAACACCTGAAGTAGTAGCTATGATTGCCGCATTTATTTTTGTCTGCATTCCACCTGTTCCTACCTCAGTAGATGAAGGGTGAGCCATAGCCTTTATTTCATTCGTAATCTTATCTACACGCTTAATAAGTTTAGCATCACGAACAAGTTTAGGATTATCCGTATAAAGTCCATCAATATCAGATAATAATATTAACATATCAGCAGATGCCATAGGTGCAATTAGTGCACTTAGGGTATCATTATCCCCAACTTTGATTTCTTCTGTTTGAAGCGCATCATTTTCGTTTATAACTGGGACAATATTATTTTCAATTAATGTATTTAGTGTATTCTCTAAGTTAAGCATTCTAGATCTATTTTCAAAGTCATCATGGTTAACAAGAATTTGAGCACACTTAAGATCATACTTAAGCATAGCTTTTGAATAACCTTCCATTAATATTGCTTGTCCATGTGCAGCACAAGCTTGTTTTAATTTCATATCCTTTGGTTTAACACCAATTGAATATGCTCCAAGAGCTATAGATCCTGATGTTACAATACAAGTTTTAACATTCATTGAATCTAACAATTTAATTTCTTTAATTAAGGAATCTAATCTATCTTCATCAAGTTTTCCATCAGAGACGAGTGATGAAGATCCTATTTTAATGACCAATCTTTTCATTATTTGGTATCCTCAATTCTTCCGAACTTTTTCAAATTATAAAAATTAATACAAGATATTACACCAATCCACTTAATTCCAGCGGTAGCTCCTTCTGCAATTTCATTACTCCAATCGAATGGTGCCTCCCAAAGTCCATGAGGTTTAATTGATGTTATTAAATAATCTAGATTATCATCAATTAATTTATCATAAACACTATTACCAGTATATCTTTCAAAGATATCTAAAGGCAATAATACAACCCCTGAAAAATTAGTTTTATCTTTTTCCATTAATTCATAAGCTACACTATATAATTTATCTTTAATGCTATCTAATTTATCAGAAAATAAATTATTCTTTAAAAGTCCTTCATATAGAACTTTATATGATTTTATTTCTTCAACATTAAAGCTTGTTTTAAGAAGGAATTTATCAATAACACCTTTTGCTTTAGCATAAGCTTTTTTAAAATATACATTGTCTTCTTTTAGAAGCATTAATGTATAACCTAAAATAGCAGGTGTAGGTGCATCCCCAAATCTTTTTATATTAACATCTGTGTATTTATACCACGATGCACAAATTGCGTCATTATTAGACGGAATTAAAGCATCCCACTTATCTAATCTATTATATAAATAATTAAATAGTTTCTTAAATGACTTATTTAATAATTCATCATCTGATATATTATCAAATACCATAGACGCAATTCTCATTGCTTCTTGGCATTCAACAAGATTAGAATCTTTGTTATAATTATCAACTTCTAACGCATGTGCGAAACCACCATCACTATTTTGATATCCTGAAAGTGCTGTGGATAAAAAACTCTTCGGGAAATTGTTGTCGTTTAAAACATTAAAAAGGGCTACATCGATATCACGAGCCTTGTTAAACATTTGCATTTGTATTGTATTATAAGCATCTTTTCCTAGTTTAAGCATAAAAACACATCCTTGAAATTATTCTACAACATTTGAGTACTACTTTCTAGTCTTTTTATAAGACTTATTTTCAATTTAAACCTTTTAAAAATAAAATCATTTTAATATAATATTTTATATAGGAGGATTTCTATATGCCACTATTACTTACTTCGTATAAATTTGTATCTGATATTTTAAATCTTTTAGATGAAAAGTATGAGGTTTCAAAACGTAAAACAATGCCACGTGGTGACATTATGTTTAAAACCGATAAATGTTTTATGTATTCTAATATATTTAACATTTTTAGTATCAATGATAAATATAGTATATCTAAAAGATTATTAAATTCACTAGATGAACTAGAATTAAAGACAATTCAATATATTAAAAATGAAAAATACGATACTAGGGTCATATTAATGTCTATTTCCTTATTATCTATAAAAGAATTAGACAAATCTTTGTCTAAAACTTTTGATAATTATTCTTTAAGTGATTTAAGAGACATAGATTATTTATTTGCTAAAAAAAATAATCTAGATCCATATTCTATCATAAAAACATTCGATAAATCTTTTATTGCTGATTTTAAAGAACTTGATTTCATTTCATTTATAGTAAATGAAGAAATAAAATTCCCACTAGCGGATAAAATTTTTGAAGACAATTTAAAAAAACTTCATAGAATATTATCTTATAACAAAATAGAACGAATACTAAATAAAAAATACAACAATTATTATTACAACCTTTTTGATGGTAAAAATGTTAACATTATGAAGTTTCAATTGTTTTATGATGAAATACTTGATAAAACCTTTAACACTATAACAAAATATTTAAACTACATATATTTAAAATAAGGTGAACGAACCCTTAAAGTTGGACTTTAAGTTAATTTAATATAATCTTGTGTTATTTTCGGATTGATGTCTATATTTTATAGGCGTCAATCCTTTTAATTTTGTCATAATTCTATCATTATTATAATAATTTATATATTCTGTCATTTTAAATATTTAAATATAGATTTGAATATAAAAAAACGAGGAGTCATAAATTTATACCAAACCCTTAAAGTCTAACTTTAGGGGTTCACTTAAATTGACACCTCATTTATAAATATAAGAATTGATTTTAGAGACCTTTTATTCTTTAATTTCAGTATTCTCTAGAACCACTTTTGAAGCCTCTTCTTCCTCTAATTCCTTAATCATCAACTCATTTTGTTTAACATAAGCTGATAACATAGGTTCTACATCTATACCTTTTTTTCTTTGATGATAGTTTGTAACAACTCTTTTTAATACTCCTGAAAGAAGAATTACACCAATAAGGTTAGGAACAGCCATTAAAACATTAAAACTATCGGATAGGTTCCATACAATATCTATCTTAAGACATGCGCCAGCTACTACAAGTAATACATACACTATTTTAAATGGTAATATAGCACCCTCTCCAAAAACAAATTCCACTCCTCTTTCTCCGTAGAATTCCCATGAAAGAACCGTTGTAAATGCGAATAGTGTTAAAATGATAGAGAATATGATTCTACCAAATAATCCATATGTGTTTTCAAAACACCACAAAGCCATTGGCGCACCTTTTTCAAGCGCTCCATCTAAAAATCTATCATAAGCACCTGTTGTAAGGAATACTAAAGCCATTAATGTACAAATTACAAATGTATCTAAGAATACCTCAAAAATACCCCATAATCCTTGTTTAACAGGCTCTTTAACATCAGAAGTACTATGAGCCATAACTGATGATCCAAGACCTGCTTCGTTTGAGAATACTCCACGCGCTATTCCATATCGCATTCCTCTTAATATTCCATATCCTAAGATTCCTGATCCAAAAGATTTAAAACTAAAAGCTTCTACAAAAATTCTTTTAAACGCATTAGGTACTGCGGTTACATGGCATAAAATCATAACTATCGCTAAAAACATAAATATAAGTGCCATAATTGGTACTACAAACGATGCGAATTTACCAATACGTTCAATTCCACCAACAATAACCAAAAACACTACAACTGCAACAACTATTCCTGTTACAAGTAAAGGAATATTACAAGATCCTTTAAGTGTTGCTGATATACTATTTACTTGTGCCATATTATATCCGATTGACGCAAATATACAGAATATACTAAAAAGTATCGCAAGCCACTTCCACCCAAGTCCATGAGTAATATAATACATGGCTCCTCCTCTATATTCACCTTTTTCGTTTCTTCTTCTATAATAAATACCTAAAACATTTTCACTAAAATTAGTAAGCATTCCAAAGAATGCACTAAACCACATCCAAAATATAGCTCCAGGTCCTCCAAGGCACAATGCTGTAGACACTCCTACAATATTTCCTGTTCCAACAGTTCCAGCAATAGCTGCCGCAAAAGCTTGAAATTGAGAAATTGCGCCCTTCTTTTTATCCTTCTTTTCTTTTTTAACAATCGATTTAACAGCAGGTACTATAGTTTCCTTAATACTCGTATTAAAATCTGTAATTTGTAAGAATTTAAGTCTAATAGATAATAATATACCCGTACCAAGTATTAAAATCATCATTATTGGCGATAAAACATTACCATTAATTTTATCGATTATATCGGATATTTTCCCTAAAACATTAAGTAGCATATAAAATATTCTCCTTTAAGCAGTTATAACTTATATTATCATATTTTAGGTACTCCAAAAAGAAAAAGAAAAAAATTATGAAATATTTTCTATTAGTTTAAATTTTGTTTTAAATAATTGTATTTTATTCGAAATAAAAGGCCGTGAAAACCACAGCCTTATTTTTTACTTATTAGCATTTACAAATAATTCACACATTATTTTTGCGAATTCTTGATTATCCTTTACAGGTAATCCTTCTACAATAAGCGCATTATCATATAAGAATGTCGCATATTTCTTAATATCATCCTTATTATTGTCGTAAGCTCTTTCTACTGCCTTAAATACCTCATGATTTGGATTGATTTCAAGAACTTTTTCAGCTTTTGCTCCATATTTATCTTGAGCAGATAAAATCTTTTCCATCTCTAAAGACACATTGTTCTTAGAAGATAGACAAACTGCATTTTCAGTTAAACGCTTTGAAAGAACAACATCTGACACATCATCTTTTAAAGCTTCTTTTAAAGCCTCAAGTAAATCTTTCTTTTCTTCTTTGATTTCATCAATCTTCTTATTTTCTTCTTCATCAAGTAAATCAAGATCTCCTGTATTTACTGACTTGAATGACTTTTCATCATATGAATTTAAAACATTAAATAAGAATTCATCTACACCATCAGTACAAATTAAAACGTCATATCCTTTTTTCTTTAATTGATCAAGATATGGAAGTCTTGTGACAGTCTCATAATCTTTACCACTTGCATAATATATTTCTTTTTGATCTTCTTTCATTGAAGAAACATATTCTTTAAGTGTTTGATATTTATTAGAATTTAGAGTTTTGAATAATAATAAATCCTTTAATTTATCCTTATTCATACCAAAATTTTCATAAGCGCCATACTTTAATGATATACCATATTCTTCATAGAAAGTTTCATATAATGCTCTATCAGTTTTTAATGTTTTTTCAAACTCCGATAGAATCTTACGCTCAACATTTGACGCAATCTTCTTTAATGTTTTATCATCTTGAAGCATTTCACGTGAAATGTTTAAAGATAAGTCTGATGTATCAACAAGTCCACGTACGAATCTAAGATAATCTGGGATTAAATCTTTACATTTATCTAGGATAAATACACCTTTAGTATATAATTGAAGTCCACGTTCAAATTCCTCTGAGTATAGATTCATTGGTGATTTCTTTGGCACAAATAATAACGCGTTATAAGACAATGTACCTTCTACATTAAAGTGCATAGACATCATTGGGTCTTGATAGTCATAGAATTTATCTTTATAGAATCCATCTAACTCTTCTTTAGTTATCTCTGATTTATTCTTCTTCCATAAAGGTTTCATAGAATTTACTGTTTTTAAAACATGTTCTTCTTTTTCTTTTGGATTTCCTTTATCATCAACCTCATCAGATTTTACCCATTCTGTAACATATGTTTTAATAGGGTATCTAATGTAATCTGAATATTTAACAATTAAGTCTTTAATCTTATATTCATCTAGATATTCTGAATATTTAACATCTTCAGTATCATCCTTTAAATGAATAATGATTGTAGTTCCACATGTGCTCTTATCGCATTTATCAATTGTGTATGATTCTAGTCCTTCACTTCTAAATACATATGCTGTATCTGACTTAGGTGATTTAGTAAGTACTTCAACCATAGATCCTACAATAAACGCACTATAGAATCCAACTCCAAATTGTCCGATAATATCTACATCTGATTTATTTTTCTCATCTAGATTTTCAACAAATTCTTTAGATCCACTCTTTGCGATAGTACCTAAATTATTCTTTAATTCATCATATGTAAATCCAATACCATTATCAGTAATTGTAATAGTTTTATCATCTTTATTAGCTACAACAAGTATCTCATAATCATTTGGTGTAACAGTCTCGTCTGTTAATGTTAAATAGTGATGCTTATCAATCGCATCTGATGCATTTGATATTAATTCACGAAGGAATATATCCTTATTTGTATAAATTGAATTAATCATCAAATCTAATAATCTTTTTGTTTCAGTTTTAAATTTAATTTCTTCTGCCATTTTACAACAACTCCTTCATAAAACACTAGTATTATAAGTCAAAGTTTTGGCAATGTCAACATAAGAGTGCCAAATAATTACAAAAAGAAAAGCCCGATAAAGGGCTCTCATTATGCTAATACTGATTTTACGAAATCGATGATTTCTTTATTTGTAGCTTCTTTAAAGAAATATTCTTTAAATGTAGGTCTATCAATAGTTTCAAGTAAGAAATCTTTATCAATATCCTTTAAAATATCAACAAGAGGTCTATATGTCTTTTCTTTGATAGAATCTAGAATCTTCTTATTTCTTTGTTCAGGAATAACTCTATCCTTAGGATATCCTCCACCGAATGGTGCTTTAAATAAGTTTTCATAAACATTTTCAAGATTTAATTCAGCACCCCAACCAAAACCTTTAGCAAAAGGTTGTGCGATAGCATTACCATCATTGATTTGTCCGAATAAGTATGCATCAGATGGTTCTACTACATATCCACATAAAACTCCTGGGAATGAGTTTAGGGCAAGAAGAGCACCTTCACCTGTTCCACATCCTGTAACAACAAAATCAGCTGCGCCAGAATTGATAAGAATAGATGCAAGTAATCCATTTTGAACATAAGTTAATGGTTTATCATCTGCTGATGTCATACCATAGTTGTACACTACATGTCCATATTTTGTAGCTACCTTATTTAAGGCAGTATAAATAATTTCGTTTTTTGAAGCTTGTGAATTTTCATTGATTAATGCAATTTTCATTTTATATTCTCCTTTTTATTCATCTAATAAGATTATATCATATGATTATTTGTTTTTGAATTTTTTTATAATAAATTTATGTTTCACTTTTTAAGTTATTAATCAAAGCGTAAAATAAATATTTTTATTTCACATAATAAAAAAATCCAGCTTTCGCTGAATTCTTTTTTGGCTTATTATCTCTTTTCCTTAATACGAGCAGCCTTAGCAGATAATGTACGAATATAGTGAAGTTTTGCACGTCTAACCTTACCATGTCTTACAACTTGGATATGATCAATAACTGGTGCATTAACTGGGAATGTACGTTCAACTCCGATTCCATAAGAATCCTTTCTTACTGTGAATGTAGCTGAAACACCATGTCCTTGTCTCTTGATTACAAGTCCTTCGAAAACTTGAAGTCTTGTATGATCACCTTCTTGAATCTTAACGAATACTTTAACGTTATCTCCAGCTCTAAATTCTGGAGTATCCTTCTTTACGTACTCTGCAGTAATCTCATCGATTAATGCTTGACCCTTTGCGTTTGCCATAATATCAACTCCTACCTTCCAAAATTCATAGGTTATACCCAGCGGAATATTGTGCTTTGACTATATAAAAATATAGCCTTTAATAGTATATCATTTTTATTTTTTTTATCAATACCAAATTTAACTTTTTTTAAATTTTATTGCGCTTTTTCTTCTAAAAGTTCCGCATATATTTTTTTCTCTTCTTCAGTAAACGTATGTTTAGATATTAAATCAGGGCGCTTACACATTGTTCTTCTTAAAGATTCCTTTATTCTAAACTTTCTAATATCTTTATGATTTCCATTTCTTAAAACAAATGGAACTTCAACACCCATAAATTCTTGAGGCCTTGTATATTGTGGATATTCTAATAAATTATTTTGGTGAGAATCACCTAAATAAGATTCTTCATTTATAGCACCATCTAAAAGTCTTGTTATACTATCAGATATAACCATAGCTGGAAGTTCCCCACCTGTAAGAACAAAATCACCTATTGATATTTCTTCATCAACCATCAATCTTATTCTTTCATCGAATCCTTCATAATGTCCGCATATAAATATAAGCTCTTTATATTCTTTCGCAAGTCTTGATGCACTCTCTTGGCTATATACATCACCTTGTGGTGTTAGAAGAATCACATGTGAATCCTTTGTTTTCACATCATTTAAACAATCATAGATAACAACAGGATTAATAACCATCCCTGCTCCACCACCATATGGTGTATCATCAACCTTGTGATGTTTTTCTTTAGACCACAATCTAAAATCTATAATTTCAATATCTATGACACCTTTTTCTATGCTTCTTTTTATAATAGATTCTGATTTAAACCCATCAAACATTGAAGGAAATAAGGTTAATATTTTTATTTTCATAGAAGTCCCTCAATTTCCTTTATTATTATTCTATCTTCTAAAACATCAGATATAAATTCTGGAATAAAAGGTATTAGTTTCTTCTTACCATCTACAAGAACCTCTAACATATCATACTTAGGATATTCAATAACAGATGTTGAAACTCCTCTTTTTACATTATCTTGATTATAAACATCTTTACCTATAAGTTCAAAATAATAATATTTACCATCATCAAGAGGTGTAATATCATCCTTTGAAATTAAGATTTTATCGCCTTTATATTTCTCAACTAGATTAATATCTAATAACCCTTCAAATAAAACCAAATATAATTCTTGTTGACGTCTTGCGGATTTAACAACAACTTTAACATATTCATTATTATGTAATATATATAATGTGTTTCCTGCAACAAATCTATCAAAGTCACTTATATTTTTAATTTTCAACTCACCTTTAAGCCCATGAGTATTTAAAATTTGTCCTACATTTAAAAATTCCATATAAATCATCCTCAACAGTATTATAGCACTTCAACGCCTGCAATAACATCTTCTAGATAATCTATAAGATCATCTTTATATTCTTTTTGTAAGAATAGATCATCTTTTGTTTCAAAATAGACTTCTAACGCTTTAGGAGAAGCCTTTAATACAAGAGCATTTATTTCTTTAACTTCTTCATCTGATATTATATCTTCTCTTTTATATACACTTTTAAACCATTCTTTGTTAGCTGATCTTTCTAATGCTTCATCATATGTTAATATCATTTCAATTCTCCTTTAAGTAAAAAAATAGAGATAATAAAAATTATCTCTTATTTTTCAATAATGTTTAGGTGAACCCTAACCCCTTCTTTAGACGCCTTAGCGTAAAGAATAGTTCTAATTGCTTGCGCAATATGTCCACCTTTACCGATAACTCGTCCAAGGTCGAATTTCGCAACCTTAACTTCATAAGACATTATTTCATCTTCTTCGCCAAGATATGCAATCTCAACTTCTTCTGGAAATGAAACTAGCGGTAATATTAAGCTTTTTAATAGCTCTTCAAAATTTACCATTAATGACACCTCCATTACTTAACGATATTTTGGGCCTTAAGAATATTCTTAACTGTAACAGTTGGTTGTGCTCCTTTAGCTAACCATGCGTTAACCTTTTCTGCATCTACAGATACAGTAGCAGGATTAGTAATTGGGTTATATGTTCCAACAACTTCTAAGAATTTTCCATCACGAGGACTTCTTGAGTCAGCCGCAACTATACGATAGTAAGGTTTCTTAGCAGCTCCAAATCTTTGTAATCTTAATTTAACCATTTATATTCACTCCTTTTGTTTTCTAATAACAACAATATTCTACCATAACTTTTTATGGTGTCAAGTGTTTTTTCTTAACAGCTTAATTTAATTTTAAAAATTATAATTATCTATTTTCTCATTTGAAACATATGCATTTAAACATGTTTTAGATAATAATTTAACAATTCTCTCTTCATCTTTTTTATCGCAACATATTAATGCGTAACATTCTTTTGATTTATAAAGAACATTAATATTTTGAAATTGTTTAAGTTGATTTAAAAAATCTTCATCTTTATATTCTATTATTATTCTTGATCTTGAAACATTCATTTTTTACACCCACATTTCTTCCTTGAATTTGTAAGTTCGAATTTATTAGACATATTTGTTTTAATCTTATCTAATATATCATTTAATACTTTTTGTAATTCATTATATTTTATATTATATTCTTTTACAATTTCCTTTGAATAAAGAATAGCCTTTGTTCTTGATAATTCTTTTGTGTATTCATCAAGGGATGGATGGTAAGAGCCATATTTTAGTGCTTCATAGTATTTTTCTTTCGCATCTACAAAAGCTTTTAATTCATCCTTTAATTCTTCTTCTATTTGATTATTTAAAGCACATACTTCTTTATACAAATCTAATTGTTTTATTTTATCAGATAAAACATATGTTTTTTCTAAAATATCTATATTCATACAAAATTCCTTTAATTACATATATAACTATTTTACACATTATTTTTATAATTTCCAATATTTTTATAAATATGATTTACAATAAAATGGACTTTTATTTAACAATTATGATATAATCTTTTCAGGTGATATTTATGTATTTATCAAAGGATATAACAAAAGAAGGAAATCCTGTTCTTACAACTGTTTGTGAAGAAGTTAAATTTCCTTTATCAAGTGAAGATTTAAATGTTTTAAAAGGATTATTAGAATATGTAATAAATTCTTCTATAGATTCTCTTGCAAAAAAATATGGAATTAGACCAGGAGTTGGAATTGCGGCTCCACAAGTTGGTGTTTTAAAAAGAATGTTTGCGATTAATTTCGAAGATTTTTTAAATAATGATAAACGTTATTGCATGGCCGTAATTAATCCTGTAATCACTTGGAGAAGTAAAGAAATGACTTACCTACCTTGTGGGGAGGGTTGTCTTTCTGTTGATAGACCTACAGATGGTCTTGTGACACCAAGAAATTATAAGATTGCGTATAAGTGCTACGTTTATGATTTTAGAACTAACACTCTTAAACCTAAAACAGGAACTTTAGAAGGATATCCTGCGATTGTTTTCCAACATGAGTATGATCATTTAGATGGTATTTTATTCACATCAAAGATGTATAAAACTCTTGATTGTCAACCATTATATGAAACTTCAGAGGAGTAAATATGAAAAAGCTTAATTTCACAGTAGTTGATAGTAATTCACATGAATTAAAAATGGAATTAAATATAAATAAAGGTGAAAAACCATACGTAATGTATAATGGTCAAAAATACGAAGGTTTTATGCCAGGCGAAGTTTTTGAAAATGATTGTATAAAAAATCCTATGCCACTACCTAAAAATACATATGGTTTCGTTGTTGAAGGTATTGTGTTTTTATTTGAATCATCACTTCTTACAGGAAACACATTCTTCGTTGTAAACAAAGGTTATGCCGTAAAAGATTACAAAGGGAAAAATAGAAGTGTAAATATTGTAAAAACTATTGTAGCTGTAGTCGCAGTTGCGATTGTTGTATTATCAGTATTAATGTTTATTTAAAGGAATGATTTTCATTCCTTTTTTTAGGCAAAAAACACTACCATAAAGATAGTGTTTTAATTATTTATTAAGTTCATACATAAGTATTGAACCAGCTACCGCAACGTTTAACGATTCCATACCTGACATTTTAATATATAAATTTTTAAGATTTAAATCATTAACTTCTTTTGATACCCCATTACCTTCATTACCTAAGATAAGGGCTTTTTTAGTACCAGCATTAACATCTGATACAGAAGTACCATTTACGACATTCGTAGAATAAACTTCATATCCCAATTCTTTTAGTTTAGAAATAAAATCTATAATGTTTCCTTCTATGGTATTAAGTTTAAATATAGCGCCTTGAGAAGAACGGATTGCTTTATCATTGTATAAATCAACACATCCTTCAGATAAGAAAATAGTATCAAACGAAAATGCTTTAGCACTACGCATTAGGGCACCTAGATTCCCTGGATCTTGTATTTTATCAAGAATTAATATGTTATTAGATAATTCTTTTTTATTTATCTTTTTACATACTCCTATTTGATTTACTACAGTATCTGTGTTACAAAGTTTTTTCATAACTTCTAAAGATACAAGTTCACCTTCTAAATTTTCATCTATAGTGTATGTTTCTTCGAGAACTCCTGCTTCTTTTGCTTCAGATACTAAATGTTTACCTTCTACAATAAAAAGATTTTTTTCTCTTCTTCCTTTAGAAGTTTTAAGTAAACATACATCCTTTATTTTTTTATTAGTAAGAGATGTTATCATATTACGTTTCTTACCTCAAGACCTAAAAGAGATAGGTCAAGATCTGAGGATGGTGTAAGTTCTATTGATTTAGTGTTTTCAACAGTTTCATTTACTAAAGTTTCATAATCAAATAAAGCTTCATATTGAATACATTTATCTAAATGTGGATGTGTTGCAGGATTTTTTGGTACATATACTGTACAACAATCCGCAAAAGGCTTTATTGATGTTTCAAAAGTTTTATACTTTTCAGCAAGTTTTATAATATCAACTTTATCATATGTAACAAGAGGACGAATAACTGGCATATTTGTAACACTGTTGATAACATTCATTGAATATAATGTTTGAGATGCTACTTGTCCTACAGATTCACCATTTACTAAAACTAAACAATCTCTTTTTTGTGCAAGTTTAGTTGCAATTCTATACATCATTCTTCTCATTATTGTAATATTATATTGTTCTGGTACATTTTCAAGAAGTGCCATATGCATTTCTTTGAATGGTACCATATGTAATACTATTTTATTATCAGGTGCATAATTAGACATAATCTTAACAAGATCTACAACCTTTTGAGCACTTTCGATAGATGTAAGTGGTGTTGATTCAAAGTGAATACATTCAATTTGAATTCCTTGTTTCATCGCTTGAATTCCACACACAGGGGAATCAATTCCACCTGATAACATAACCATACCTTTCCCGGCAACTCCTACAGGGAATCCACCCATTCCTCTTATTTCTTGAGTATACATAAAACATCCTTCATTACGTACTTCAACATATAAAGTCTTTTCAGGATTATGAACATCTACAACAAGATTATCGCATGAAGATAATACTGCACCTGCTATAATTTGATTAAGTTCAGGAGATGTGATAGGGTATCTCTTATCAGCTCTTTTACATCTTACTTTAAATAATACCTTATCCCCTGTAATCTCTTCCTTACAAAGCTTTATAGCACTTTCTTTAATTACTTCTATATCTTTATCACATTGGTAGCATAAAGAATACGAATAAAGTCCTGAAACTTTATCAAGACCTTCTACTACATCCTCATATGGTGTATCATTTAAATCAATATAAACTCTATCATGATAATTACGAATCACAACATTAAGTCCTTTTAACTTTAAATGAATTAATCTTATAAGTCTATTATAAAATTCTTTTTGATTTCTACCTTTTAGTGTTAAATCACCAAATCTAACAAGTATTTGATTATATATCATAATACTATCACTCCATTTCACAAAAAATATTTTACAATGTTTAAAACTAGTTGTCAATTTATGATATCATATATAGTATAAAGGCGGGATTTATATGGAATTTAAAATTGTTAAAACAACATCTAGTGAATTTCAAAAATTATATAGTTTTTATTTAAAAGAAATGACTATTGAAGGATATTACGATAAATCTAAATCTTTTTATGATAAACTACAAGATAAATACGCAATAATGTTATATGAAGATAATTGTGCATTTGCGTTTATATCTTATAAATATGACATATTCAATGTTTATGTAAGCCATATGTATATAAACCCTGTTAAAAGAGAAAGTGGATTTGAAGAAATACTTATTAAAGCATTAGAGAATACTTATAACAAAGTCATAAATATCGTTGTAAGACTTTCTGATATTTACCTTATAAAAGTTTTAAAAGATTTTAATTATATTAGAATATCATCAAATGTTAATAAGAATTATTTTGATGTATTCAAAAAAGATGATTCATATCACTACACTAAAATAATAATTAACATTGAAACGTTATATGATACAAATAAAAAACTAATACTAGCATTAAAAAAAATATTGAAACTTTATAATATAAAAACATCAAAAGAAAACTTAAATTCTTTTAAACAAAGTGTAATATCAATCGATAAAAAATATTTACAAGGTGATTTAAGCCAAGAAGAATACGATGCGAAAAAATTTCAAACTTATTTAAATAATTATGGAATAAAATGCGATAGTCTTTTATGTAAAAGAATATATGAGAATTCAAAAATGAAGCCTAAAGATTTTTGTAAAACATTCTTTAGACTATGCGGAAAACACAAACGTATTTTCGTGCTTTCAGAGTTAGATCAGGCATATACACAAGATATTTTGAAGAATTTAAAATTAAAACATATTAGTGAAGTATATCTTCAAAAGATTGAAAAAGATGGAATACAAAAAATTATTAAATCTAACAAATATAAAAACAAAATGGAATTTTGTTATATAGATAATAAAAATATTTCAGATGATATCTTAAGACTTGGAATTGATTCATATAAAATATCTAGTAAACTAGATGATACTTCTTCTTTCTTGTTTAGAAAAGAAGCTAATAATTTTAAAGAATTAGCTAAAATTATAATAAAAAAATAGTTGACTTAATCAAAGCATTTATTATATAATTAATAAGCATGGGTAAAAGGCAGCAACAATTTATGTCTTTGGTATCATCTTATCCCTATAGGTGGAGTACTAGTAACCTCGGCTGCTTTAGATGAAAGTACTAATATTAGATGACCAAAGATGTGATTGTATCGATTCTTTTCCCCATATTATAAAAAGACATATAGGAGGAAAATAAACATGTCAAGATTTACAGGTTCTGACTGGAAGGTTTCAAGACGTCTTAACTACTCTATCACTGGAAGTGGTAAAGAATTAGTAAAACGTCCATATGCTCCAGGATTCCACGGACAAAAGAAAGCAAAATTAACTGAGTACGGAGTACAATTACAAGAAAAACAAAAGGTAAGATTCACTTATGGAATGAGCGAAAAGCAATTCCGTAACTTATTCGATAAGGCTGCTAAGCTTGAAGGTAAGACTGGTGAAAACTTCTTAAAGTTATTAGAGTCAAGATTAGACAACGTTGTATATCGTTTAGGATTAGCTTCTACTCGTAAACAAGCTCGTCAATTAGTTACTCACGGACACATCACTTTAAATGGAAAGAAGGCAGACATTCCTTCAATTCTATTAAGCGCTGGTGATAAGGTAGCTTTAAAAGAAACTTCTAAGGATCTTGCAGTATGCAAGGCTGCATTAGAAGGATCATTCGCTCGTAAAGAGTATGTATCATACGATGAAAACACTGGTGTAGGAACATTCGTAAGAGTTCCTGAACGTAGTGAGTTCTTAACTGATGTTAATGAACAATTAATCGTCGAATTCTACAACAGATAATATTTATAAAAAGGCATCTTATGATGTCTTTTTTTATGAACAATTATTTTATATAATAATAAAGGTGATCATTATGAAATTAGGAAAAGATAATATAATTTATAAAGAGTTAAAAGATAAATTTAAAAAAGATAATAATTATGTTTTAGTTGATGACCTAAATTCATTAAGCATTTTATTAGAATATAATTACCAAATAGAAGATTTTATTTATACCGATGATATAGATTATCATGAGGATACAAAAAAGGTCGTAGATAAAGCTATAAGCATCGCAAATAATGTATATGAGGTCTCAAAAAAGTTATTTGAACCTTTTTCTTCAAAAGAAAATTCAATTGGTTTTATTGCGTTTGTAGCCCCTAAAAAATATAATTTAGATGATCTTAAGGATAAAGAATTTATTATTGTCTTAGATAGGCTTGAAATACCAGGTAATATTGGTACAATTCTTCGTACTATGGATTCAGTTAATGCTTCTGCGTTAATACTTGTTGATCCTGTGTCTAAAATATTAAATAAAAAAATGTGTCAATTATCACGTGGAGCTAATTTAATTATTCCTACTGTGGAAAGTACTTATTCTTCAACTCTAGAATTCTTGCTAGATAATAATTATGATGTATTCCTTGGTGAGCCTCACCTTGGTAAAGATTATCAAGAATATGATTATAAAAATAAAATTGCGATAGTTGTAGGTAATGAAAGATTTGGAATAAATCCTGATTGGTATAATCACAAGCATAAAAAAGTATATATACCAATGGAAGGTCATAATAATAGCCTTAATGTTGGAGTTGCGGCATCTATATTGATGTATGAGGCTTATATGAAAAGAAAAAAGTGATTTTAAAAATCACTTTTTATTTTTTTGCTTCAACGCATTTAAATGCCATATCAATAAACTTACTAGAATCTAGTGAAGCTCCTCCTACTAACACTCCATCAACATCTTCTTCTTTTACTAAAGCCGAAACGTTTGAAGGATTTACAGAACCTCCATATAATATTCTAATCTTAGAAGCTATTTCTGCTCCATATAATTCATCAATAAAACTTCTTATTAATTTACATTTATCATTTGCAATTTGCGGAGTAGCAGTTTTTCCAGTACCAACTGCCCAAATTGGTTCATAGGCTAATATTACTTTATCCATCTCGTTATCAGGTAATCCGATAAGAGCTGCATGAACTTGTCTACGTAATATATTGTCAGTATTATGATGAAGATATTGTTCTTCTGTTTCACCAAAGCATATAACTGGAATTAGATTATGTTCTAGTGCTTGAAGTGCTTTCTTTTGAACATCTTCATCAGATTCACCAAAATATCTTCTTCTTTCATTGTGTCCTACTAATACATGTGTTACTCCAACAGTACGTAACATTTCTGCAGAAATCTCACCTGTATAAGCTCCACAATTTTCATAATGCATATTTTGAGCACCAATTTCTAAGTTATCCCCTTGTCTTTTTATAAGAGATACAAGAAGCATTGCTGGTGGAAAAATAATAGTTTCAACCTCATCCTTACTTGGAAGATTCTCATTTACTTCATAGATGAATTTTAATGCTTCATCATATGTTTTATACATCTTCCAATTACCAGCCATTATAGGTTTTCTCATAGCATTCACCCTTTACTTTTCATTTTTAAAGCCAATCGGCTTTTATATATTTTTTAATTATTTTTCAAGAATTTCTGCAATGTCATCTATAGCTTGTTCAGCTTGGTCTCCGTTTGCAACAATCTTAACATTTTCTCCTGAAGGTACTGCAAGAGACATTAATCCTAAAATAGATTTAACATCTACTACCTTATCTTCATAAACTAAATTGATTTCTACATCATACTTAGATGCAGCTTGTACAACTTTTGCTGCAAGACTTGCATGAAGCCCTACTGTACTTTTAACTACTATTGTCTTTTCCATATCTTTTCCTCCTAATAGGTATTACATTATATTATTATTGTACCATACAAATGATAAATTACAATGTTTTTATATTACTTATCGTCAACGCAAGCAACACCTGGTAGAGTCTTACCTTCAAGATATTCTAATGAAGCTCCTCCACCTGTTGAAATATGAGATACTTTTGAAGCATATCCGAATTGGATTGCAGCTGCAGCACTATCTCCACCACCAATGATTGTAGTAGCATTCTTTAAGTTAGCTAAAGCTTCGCAAATTCCAATTGTTCCCTTTGCGTAGTTAGACATTTCGAATACTCCCATTGGTCCGTTCCATACAACAGTCTTAGCATCTGCAAGAATTGATGCGAATAATTTAGAAGTTTCAGCACCGATATCAAGTCCCATTTCACCATCTTTAATATCATTTACTGATGTAGTGTGGAATGGAGTATCATTGCTGAATTCAGTTGTAACAACTGTATCAACTGGTAATACTAATTTATCTCCAGCCTTAGTTAATAATTCTCTTGCAAGGTCAATCTTGTCAGCTTCACACTTAGATGCTCCTACATTCTTTCCTAATGCCTTAAGGAATGTGAACATCATACCTCCACCAACTAAAATCTTATCTGCCTTTTCAATTAATGATTCAATAACACCAATCTTATCTGAAACCTTAGATCCTCCAAGGATTGCAACAAATGGTCTTACAGGATTATCTACTGCTCCACCAATGAACTTGATTTCCTTTTCTAATAAGAATCCTGCTGCAGTTTCTTTAACATTTGATGCAATTCCAACATTTGATGCATGTGCACGGTGTGCTGTACCAAACGCATCGTTTACGAATACATCTCCAAGAGATGCCCAGTAAGCACCAAGTTCAGGATCGTTTCCTGATTCTTTTTTACCATTAAGATCTTCAAAACGAGTGTTTTCAAACATTAAGATATCACCATCGTTCATAGCAGCGATAGCATCTTCTAATTCTTTACCACGAGTTGCAGGGATAAATTTAACTGGTTTTCCAACTAGTTCTTCAAATCTTTTTGCAACTGGAGCTAATGTATTTGTTAATTTATCTTCTTCAGTTTTAATACGTCCTAGATGAGAAAATACGATTGCCTTTCCTCCATTATTAATAACGTAATTAATTGTAGGTAATGCTTCTCTAATACGATTGTCATCAGTAATAACACCATTCTTCATAGGTACGTTGAAATCAACACGCATTAATACCTTTTTACCTTTTACATCTAAATCTGTAACGACTTTTTTAGCCATAATATAATCATTCCTTTCAATTTATGGTTTTATACCTTAATAATTATAACATTATAATTTATGATTATCAAATATAAATATTTTATTTACAATGTTTAAAAACATTTTTTACTAATAAAAACTATTTTCAAGATAATTCATATACTCTAAAACTTTATGTATCATCTCTTCTTTCTTTTTAATATTGTTTTTACTTTTATTAAATGATAGTAGTATTCCATTTTTAAATATAACGAAAATGGTATTCTCATTATATGACATGAAATTAATTGCGAAATAATTTATATAGTATATTTTTTCTCCTTCTCTAAATTTAATAAACATTAATTTATTTGTTAAATATATAGGAGCCCCATTCTTAAGTCCTAATGTTTTACCTATCATATTTTTATAATAACTGTAATTAAAAAAATGTGCTTTAAATATTTTTGTGATAAGTGCCTCATAAGTATCACATACCAAATACTCATTTTTATAAAACATTGTAGATATTTTATTTTCTTCAACAATATAATTTATCATTTTTATAAAAAAATCACCCCATGTGGGGTGATATATTAGTCTTCTTTCTTTAATAAGATATTCTCTTCAGTTTCAGAATCAAAGAAATGGCACTTATTCATATCAAATACTAATTTAACCATTGAGTCAAATGTTAAGTCATCACGGTGAGGAAGTGCTGCAATTACGTTTGCTTCAGAAATTGTAGTATAAACGTTTGTTTCAGCTCCTAGTAACTCAGCCATATCTACCTTAGTTTCAATGATTGCGTTTGGATATGTTTCGAAGAAAATAGGCTCTTGTTCATCATGAATATCTTCAGGACGAATTCCTAAGATAATCTTCTTTCCAATATAGTCTTTCTTCTTTAATTCTTCTACTTTACCAAATGGTACTTCAATAGTGTATGTTCCATCTTCAGTAGTAAAGTTTCCTTTTTCATCAACTGTACCAGGGATGAAGTTCATTGGAGGTGTTCCGATGAATCCTGCAACGAATACGTTAGTTGGTTGATGATATACTTCTTTTGGTGAACCAACTTGTTGAACTCTTCCGTCCTTCATAACAACAATTCTTGTAGCCATTGTCATAGCTTCAATTTGGTCATGTGTAACGTAGATAGTTGTTGAATTTAATCTTCTATGTAATTTTAAGATTTCTCCACGAGTTGAAGCACGAAGTTTAGCATCTAGGTTTGATAGAGGTTCGTCCATTAAGAATACGTCTGCATCACGAACGATTGCACGTCCTAAGGCAACTCTTTGTCTTTGTCCTCCTGATAATGCTCTTGGCTTTCTTTGTAGATATTGATCTAGTCCTAAGATTGAAGATGCATTTAAAACTCTTTCACGAATTTCATCTTCGTTCATACGACGAAGTCTTAGACCGAATGCCATGTTTTCATAAACAGTCATATGTGGATATAGAGCGTAGCTTTGGAAAACCATCGCAATTCCACGGTCCTTAGAACTTACATCGTTCATAATTTTATCATTAATATATAATTCTCCTGCAGTGATATCCTCAAGACCTGCAATCATACGAAGAGTAGTTGATTTTCCACATCCTGATGGTCCAACGAAACAAATGAATTCTTTGTCATGGATTTCAAGGTTGAAATCAAATACAGCTTGAGTTCCGTTAGGATAAACTTTATTTATATTTCTTAAACTTAAAGTAGCCATTTAATAATCCTCCTTTGGCAATTTCTACAAAGATTATACTACTAAACATTTTTTTGTTCTATGTGCAAAGTGCACATTTATTTCTTTATCAAGTGATAAATTATAAACGCATCACAAAACTTTTTGATATCATAGCCTGTAATCTTTGTAAATCTATCTAATTTATTTATTAAAGTATTACGATGCATATAAATCGCATTTGCAGTTTTTGATGTGTTCATATCATTTTCTATAAAAGCTTTTAGAGTTTCAATCATATTTATATCATTATAATATGATGAAAGTACTACTTTATCTAAATCCTTTGTTTTACCTTTTAGAACAAGTTCTAGAATAAATTTATGTTCATTATAAACATTTTCTTTTAATTCTTCTTTTAAAAAATAGTCTTTAATAATATTATAATTTGTTTCATTAAAATCAATTCTTGAAGTATATGCATATAGTTTTGTATCATAGTCTACTACAAGTCCTGATAATGCTTCAAATATCTCTTCTTCATTATCATATGAATGACATATTGTAATTACATTATTATCATCTTTAATTTCAATTTTATTTCCTAAAAAATTCTTAAAGAAATCTTTTATATCAGAAGATAAAACATTTTGATATTTAATTAAAATATACTGATTATACATATCTTACCTTCCTTTCTATTTCATTATACCATTATTTAGGCAAAAAGTAGAAAAACAATTACGTTCTTCTACTTTATTTTTTAACCAATTGAACCTTCCATATTAAGTTTAATCAATCTATTCAACTCTACTGCATATTCCATAGGAAGTTCTTTTGAGAATGGTTCAATAAATCCCATTACAATCATTTGTGTAGCTTCTTCTTCAGTAAGTCCTCTAGACATTAAATAGAACAGTTGTTCTTCATTAACTTTTGATACTGTAGCTTCATGTTCAATATACATATCGCTATTAGCACCAGCATTTGTTGGGATAGTATCAGATTTAGATTTATTATCAAGGATTAGTGTATCACATTCTACATGTGATTTAGCACCTTTTGCTAAAGGTCCTGAAGTCACAAGTCCACGGTAGTTTACAACTCCACCATTTTTACATACAGATTTTGAAATGATTTTTGAAGTTGAATTTTCACCTAAATGAATCATTTTAGCCCCTGTATCTTGAATTTGTTCTTTTTGGCCTGCAAACGCAATAGATATCATAGTACCTTTAGATCCAACACCTTTTAAGATACATGCAGGATATTTCATGTTTAATCCGGCTCCTACATTACCATCAATCCAATCCATTTCACCATAATCATCAACTAATGCACGTTTTGTTACAAGGTTAACAATATTTGTAGCCCAGTTTTGAACAGTTGAATATCTAGCCTTAGCATTTTTACCAACATATATTTCAACTACGGCCGCATGAAGCGAATCTTTTGAATATTGAGGCGCTGTACATCCTTCAACATAATGAATAGATGCGTCATCATCTACTATTATTAATGTACGCTCAAATTGTCCCATACGCTCAGAATTTATTCTAAAGTATGATTGTACAGGTTTTTCAACATGTACTCCTTTAGGTACATATATAAATGATCCACCAGACCATACTGCACTATTTAGTGCTGCATATTTATTATCTGTTACAGGAACTACTTTTCCAATATACTTTTTAACTAAATCAGGGTATTGCCTAAGTGCTGTATCTGTATCGCAGAAAATTACGCCTAAATCTTCTAATTCCTTCAAATTCTTATGGTAAACTACTTCAGATTCAAATTGATTAGAAGCTCCTGCAAAATACTTTCTTTCAGACTCTGGTACTCCAAGTTTATCAAAAGTTTCCTTAATCTCTTTTGGGACATTATCCCAATCTGATTCAGCTCCACCTTTTGTTGATTTGATATAATATGTATATTCATCAAACATTATTCCTGATAAGTCAGGACCCCATGTTGGATTTTTTAATTTCTTAAAAGCTTCATAAGCTTTAAGTCTAAATTCTAACATCCATGATGGTTCATTTTTAGCTTTTGATATAAATCTAACAGTTTCTTCACTAAGACCTTTACCAGATGTTATTACTGATTTAGTCTCAGTTCTAAAACCATATTTATATTCACCAACTAATTCAGTTTCTTTATTATCATCCATTATTTTTCATCCCCCTCATTTAAAGCTTTTTCTATAGCCTTCCATGAAAGCGTTGCGCACTTAATACGCGCAGGGAATTGAGAAACCCCAGTGTAAGCAATAGCTTCTCCTAAAGCCTCTTCTTCCTCTTCTGAAATTGGATTTGATTGTATCATTTGATAGAATGATAATATTATCTTTTTAGCTTCTTCTACTGATTTACCTTTTAATGTTTCACTCATTACTGAAGCTGATGAACAACAAATTGAACAACCATGTCCATCTTGTCTAACATCAGTTATAATACCATTTTCTACTTTAACTTCAACATTCATATCATCACCACATGAAGGGTTATTCATATGAATAGGTGTATAACCTACTTGATGTAATAAACCTTTATTATGTGGGTTTTTATAATTATCCATGATTACATCTCTATAAAGTTGTTCAATATCATGACTTGGCATAATTTATCCTCCAATTAAAATTGTTTAAAGAAATCTCTTGCTTCCTTAACACTATTTACTAAATTATAAACATCATCTAATGTGTTATACATATAAAATGATGCACGAGTAGTTGAAATTTGATTTAACCATCTTGTAATAAGTTGTGCACAGTGATGTCCTGCACGAATGCACACACCATTTTTGTCGTATATAGAAGCCGCATCATGTGGATGTACTCCTTTGATGTTGAATGCTACAACACCAGTTTCAGCACCCATATTATATACCTCTACATCTTCTAGTTCACTTAACATTTTTCTGCATGTATCCGCAAGCATTTTTTCATGTTCTGCAACTTCATCTAAATTAATAGAATCTAGAAAATCAACTGCAGTACCTAATCCTATAACAGACGCAATAATTGGCGTTCCTGTTTCAAATTTATAAGGGACAGCTTTATATGTTTGACTATCTTTATATACTTCATCAGCCATATCTCCACCAAATTCAATTGGATCCATTTTATCTAGTAATTCATACTTACCATAAAGTACTCCAACACCAGATGGTCCACACATTTTGTGCCCACTAAAAGATAAGAAATCGCAATCTAATTCTTTAACATCGATTTTCATATGAGGAACTGCTTGTGCACCATCAACTGATACAACAATACCTCTCTCGTGACAGATTTTTATTATTTCTTTTATAGGTGTAATATATCCCATAACATTTGAAACATATGTTAAGGCTACTACTTTAGTTTTATCTGTTAAAATACTTTTGAAGTTTTCAACAGTAATTCTTCCTTCTTCATTTAGAGGAATGTATTTTAATGTAGCTCCCTTTTTTTGGCATACATTAAACCATGGCATATGAGATGAATGGTGTTCAAGTTCAGATGTTATAACCTCATCACCTTCATTAATATATTTCATACCATAGCTAGATGCGACAAGGTTTAGGGATGCAGAAGCTCCTCTTGTAAATACTATTTCTTCTTCTTTTGCATTTAAGAATCTAGCAACCTTACCTCTAGCTGCTTCATAAAGGTCAGTTGCTCTATATGATAGATCATAAACACCTCTATGAACGTTTACTCCAAGATGAGTATAATAATCTGTAATAGAGTCTATTACAACCTTTGGTTTTAGAGCAGAAGCTGCGCTATCTAGGTAACTAAGGTTTTTGTTTTCTTCTAAAACAGGAAAATATGTTTTAATTTTATTTACATCTAACATTATTTCTCCTCCTCAAGTAAGGCTTCAATTTGAAGTGATGTTTCTTTCTTCTTGCTATCATCTACATTAGCTAAGAATGGCGCTATTAGGCCATTTAAAATAAGCATGAATGCTTCTTTTTTAGGTATACCACGGCTCATTAAATAGAATAATTGTTCTTCACTCATTTTTCCTATTGAAGCACCATGATAAGCACTAACATTATAGTTATCAATTAATAAAATAGGACGTTCTGTTATCTTAGCATTATCCCCTATAATGATACCTTTTGATAATTGTCTACAGTCATTTAATTCACAACCTTTTACAACTTCTCCTGTTGTATCAAATAGTATATCCGCATTTTCAATCGCAACACCGATATTATATATTTTTGAATGTCCATTTAAAGAATTATGAAAAACATGTGTTTTCATAAGTTGGTTTCCATTACAAATAATCGCAAGATTGTTCATATCAAATCTTGCTCCTTCACCATCTAAATTAATTTGTGAATCATCTTTTAATACTGAAAGATTTATAGTATTCATTTTTATTTCAGCATATTTTTTTAAATCTATTTTTCTTACTATATTTACAGCAGTAAGATTTATGACATCATAAGAAATTTCTGCATAAACCCCAGCATTTAGGCTAACATTGGAATTATCAATATCATATTCATATATTTTTACATGAGTATTTTCTAATACATTTATTACATAATTTGTATTTTTTGTATCAAGTATTAATGTTTCATTATCTTTAGGATTTAAAGTAATTGTATTCATTATTTTTTATTAGAAAAAGCACAACTACCTAGCATTGCGTGTGTTCTTTCTTCTTCCTTCTTTTCTATTTCAATTCCTAATTCCTTTTTAACCCAGTCATAACCTTCATTATCGATTTTTTCGATAAGTTCATTTCCGCCATTTTTAACAATTCTACCGTTAATCATAACGTGTACATGTGTAGGTTTAATGTAGTCTAAAAGACGTTTGTAGTGAGTAATTAAAAGCACTCCCATATTTTCTCCTACAAGGCTATAAACATTATCTCCTACGATTCTTAATGCATCTACATCAAGTCCTGAATCTATTTCATCTAACAACGCAAAAGATGGTTTTAACATTTTTAATTGTAAAACTTCATTACGTTTCTTTTCTCCACCACTAAATCCTTCATTTAAGAATCTATGTGCTAATCCTTCAGGCATTGAAAGATCCTTACATGCCCTATCATATTCTTTAATAAAACTAAAAAGGGATACATCCTTACCACTTGTAGCTTTCATTGCGGCTCTTACGAAATCAGAGTTTGTAACTCCTGGTACTTCCGCAGGATTTTGATATGCTAAAAATAATCCTAGACGTGCTCTTTCATCAACACTCATTTGATTAATATTTACTCCATCAACCAAAATTTCACCTGCAGTAACTACATACTTGCTATTTCCCATAATAGTATTTACAAGTGTTGATTTACCTGTACCATTAGGTCCCATAATCGCATGAACTTCTCCTGTATGCATAGTAAGACTAAATCCCTTTAATATTTCCATTCCAGTATCTTTAGTTTTGGTATATAAATTCTTTATTTCTATTGTTTTGGCCATTTTTACCACTCCTATTAATAAATACTTACGTATTATACACAATATAAAGATTTATTGTCAAACGAAATGCTCAAAAGTTAAAAGATAGAATCATAAACTAGATTCTATTTCTTTTTTATTATGTATTTTATAAATTATAAGTATTATTGTTGATAATAATATAAAGCCAGAATAGTCTATCATTACATCCTTAAAACTTGCGTTTCTTCCACTTGTAAATCCTTCGAATAAAAATTCAGATACAAACGCAAAAACAAATCCTACAATGTAATGGATTAATACTCTAATTTTAAAATTAAATGTTAAATAAAATATTATAGATACTAATCCTAATATTAAAAAATATAAGAAATGTCCTATTAGCTTTCTTATGAAAGTTAAATATTTATCTGTCATTTTAATATTGGTATTAAATATATTATTTGAAATATTTTTTATTAGTTTAGCTACCTTATAACTTGAGTTTGATGATGTCTCACCATTTTCAAAGCATTTATACGTGAAGAATAAAATTAATAATATATAGATTATTCCAAAAATAATTCTAATATATTTTTTATTCATTTCTTAATTTTTTTAGCAACATAATTTCTTCGGCGTATAGATTTTCATCAGTTTGTGGAGTTTCAAGACACATTGGGATATTATCAAATCTTTTATCATTAACTATTCTTTTGAAAACATCAATACCTATAAATCCTTTACCGATGATTTCATGGCGGTCTTTATGTGATCCTAAAGGATTTTTAGAATCATTTAAATGGATTGCTTTTAACTTATCTAATCCGATTATATTATCAAATTCAGAAAATACTTCATCATATTTATTAAATAAATCATACCCTGCATCCCACACATGGCATGTATCAAGACAAACTCCTATATTTTCCCTATATTTAACACCATCTATTATTTGTTTTAATTCAATAAAACTTGAACCAATTTCACTACCCTTACCTGCCATTGTTTCAAGAAGAATTGTTGTTTTCATTCCATCATACATTACTTCATTTAAAATATCAATTGTTTCTGAGATTCCTATCTCTACTCCTTGTCCTACATGAGAACCTGGATGGAAATTATATAATGCATTTGGAAAATGTTCTAATAATTCTATATCTTCTTTAAATACTTGTTTCGCAAATTCTCTTACTTCTTCTTTCGAACTACAAGGATTTAAGGTGTATGGAGCATGGCATATTAGTTGTCCAAAATTATTTTCTTTTGAAATTTTCAAGAAGTTTAAAATATCTTCCTCATCTATTTCCTTTCTAGCACCACCTCTTGGATTCCTTGAAAAATATTGATATGTATTACCACCATTTTTTATAGTTTGTTTTGCGGCTCCTACAAAGCCTTTTGAAATTGATAAATGAGAACCAATGTATTTCATTATATAACCTCCGCAAAGTGAACAAAATCAAAATCATTTATGTATGATACTACATCCTTAGATTTTAGCTTTGTATAATTAACATAGATTGTAAGTGTATAAACAGAAAGTCCTGTTTGGGCATATGCCGTATCATACGTAATAGAATTGATAATTAATCCTTTTTCTCTTAAATTATCAATTAATGTTTTTAATACTGGTCTTGAATCAAGTTCAACATGAACATCAAATTCCTTTGAATTTCTTTGAAGTTTTCTTTCAAGATAAGGAAATACACTTAGTGTAAATAGTATAGCTACAAAAGATATTAACGCAACACTATAGAATGTAGCACCTATCGCAATACCTAGAGCACAAGTTGCCCATAAAGCTGCGGCTGCAGTAAGCCCCCTTACTTGTGAACGAGTTGTTACAAGTATTGTTCCAGCGCCTAAAAAACCTACTCCTGTTATTACTCCTGCTGCTAAACGCACTGAATCAGATGAATCAGAAAGTGACGAATTAATCATCATACAAACAGTACTACCTAAACATACTAACACATATGTTCTAAAACCAGCTACATGGTGTTTAGTACATCTTTCTGCCCCAATTCCACCACCAAGAATAGTCGCAAGTAATATTTTAAAAATAATTCCCCAAATATTTGAAGGATCATAACACCAACTACCCAATATTTTAGCTAGTGGATCTAAAGCTTGTAAAAACATAAAAACACCACTCCTTTCTTTTCATTATACAATATTTTTATTATAAATAGAAGAAAAAGAGTACCTCCGAAAAGGTACTCAATTTAAGTTTTAATTATTACTTTTGGTAATGAGGATCATTTAATAAATCCATGTAGTGAGCGAAACGATGTTGTGCATCTTCTTTGTTAAAGTCAAGTAATGCTTGAGCCTTTTCAGGGTTTACCTTAACAAGTTGAGAATAACGTCCTTCGTTCATTAAGAAGTCATGATATTTCTCCCATTTAGGTTCTTTAGAAGAATCTAATTGGAATGGATTCTTTCCTTCTTTAGCTAAATCTGGATTATATCTAAATGTTGGGAAGTATCCACATTCAGTAGCCATCTTAGCTTCCATTTGAGACATATAAAGTCCTGATTTAATATTGTGTGCAATACATGGGGCATAACAAATTACAACAGATGGTCCTTTGTAAGCTTCAGCTTCTTTTAATGCCTTAATTACTTGGTTTTGGTTAGCACCATGACAAACAGTTGCGACATATACATGTCCATAAGACATAGCAATAGATGCTAAATCTTTCTTCTTTGCACGTTTTCCTGATGCAGTAAACTTAGCAATAGATCCTGTTCTAGATGATTTAGATGATTGTCCACCAGTATTAGAGTAAACCTCAGTATCAACAATTAAGATATTTACATCTTCATTGTTAGCGATAACATGGTCTAATCCACCATAACCGATGTCATAAGCCCATCCATCTCCTCCGATGATCCATTGAGAAATCTTAATAATATATTGTTTTAAATCAATAATTTCTTTTGCATATTCATGCTCATCATTTGTGAATGCTTCAACAATCTTTGGTGCAAGTTCTTTAGTCTTAGCTCCATCAGTACGATTTTCAATCCATTCATTGCATAATGCTTTTTGATCTTCAGTCATAGTATCAAGACCTCTAACCATTGCATTTTGTAATCTATCACGCATTGTTTCAATCGCAACTCTCATACCGAATCCGAATTCAGCATTGTCCTCGAATAATGAGTTAGCCCATGCTGGTCCTCTTCCTTCAGCGTTTGTTGTATAAGGTGATGATGGGAATGATCCAGAATAAATTGAAGAACATCCTGTTGCGTTCGCAACCATCATTCTATCTCCGAATAATGTAGCTACAGCCTTAACATATGGAGTTTCTCCACATCCACCACAAGCTCCTGAGAACTCGAATAATGGTTTAGAGAATTGAACATCTTTAGCTGTATTGATTCCAGCAACTTCTCTCTTATATGTTACATGGTTGTAGAAATAATCACAAATTTCTGGCTCTTTTCTTGCTTCAGCAACAGCAAGTGGATGTGGTTTTAATGCCTTAGCAGTAACCATTTGTCCAGTCTTCTTATCTTCAACCTTATTCTTAGGGTTTCCTGGACATACAGTAATACAAACTCCGCATCCTGTACAGTCAAGTGGTGATACAACGATACCGAACTTGTATCCTTGATATTTAGGTCCACCCATTGCATTTAGTAATGGATAATCTACCTCTTCACCATTAACATTTAATTTAGGTGCATTCTTAGCTTCTTCATCAGTTACTAGGAATGGACGAATTGCTGCATGTGGACATGCGAATGCACATTGGTTACATTGAATACAATTTTCAGCTTGCCAAAGTGGTGTATGTGTTGCAGTACCACGTTTTTCCCAAGCTGCAGTTCCTGCTGGCATGTGACCATCTCTTAAATCCTTGAATGCAGATACTGGAAGACTATCTCCCTTAATTGCGTTCATTACGTCTGCAATATTACGTACGAATGCAGGACGAGACATATCAACTGCCTTAACTTCATCCTTAAGAGTTGCCCATTCAGGTTTAACTTCTACTTCAACAAGTAAATCTCCACCTAAATCGATTGCTTTATGGTTTTGTTCAACTAATTCTTGTCCCTTACGAGAATAAGTCTTAGTTGCGAATTCTTTCATGTGTTCTTTAGCTTCTTCAAAATCCATAATATTTTGATTTAATTTGAAGAATGCTGATTGAATTACAGTGTTAACTCCCTTACCACCGCTAAATCCACAGTCTTTAGCTGCTTGGTAAGCATTAATAATATAGAATTTTGCTTTCTTTTCAGCAAGTAATCTCTTATATTTGTTAGGTAATAATTGTTCAATATTTTCAGCTGCAACTGATGTATTAAGTAAGAATGTACCACCATTTCTTAATCCATCAATCATATCAAATTTCTTTAGATATGCATCAGTTGAACATGCAACAAAGTGAGGTGTATTTACAAGGTATGAAGAACGAATTGGCTTCTTACCAAAACGTAAGTGAAGTCTTGTAGATCCTCCTGATTTCTTAGAGTCATATGCTGCATATGATTGTGCATAAAGATCAGTATAATCTCCAACAATCTTAGAAATATTCTTACATGCACCAACAATACCGTCTCCTCCAAGACCAAAGAATAATAATTCTGTTGTTCCCTTATCTGCAGTATCGATATGTTTCTTAACATCAAGTGATGTATTAGATACGTCATCAATAATACCTACTGTAAAATGATTCTTAGGATTTTTCTTCTTTAAGTTCTCATAAACAGCATTAATCATATCTGGAGTAACATCTTTAGAAGAAAGTCCATAACGTCCTCCTACAATTAATGGTTGGTTAGGACGTCCATAGAAAGCACTTTGAATATCTAAGTATAAAGGCTCTCCTAGTGCTCCTGGTTCTACTGAACGATCAAGAACGGCAATACGTTCTACAGTTGTAGGTAAAACTTTGAATAAGTACTTAGTTGAGAAAGGACGATATAGATGTACTTCTAGTAGACCTACTTTTTTATGTTTCTTAGTTAAGTAATCTACAACTTCTTCTGCAACTTGACAGCAAGATCCCATAGCAACTACAACATCAGTCGCATCTTCTGCACCATAATATACAAATGGTTGATAGTTACGTCCTGTAGCTTTTGAAATCTTCTTCATATAATCATTTACAATGTCAGGTACTTGTTTGTAATATGAATTTTGTAATTCTCTTGTTTGGAAATAAACGTCGTCATTTTGAGCAGTTCCTCTTGTCTTTGGATGCTCAGGATTTAATGCGTTATCTCTGAAGTTCTTTAAAGCTTCTTTGTCTAATAATTTTCCAAGTAAATTAGTATCAATTGCTTCAACTGTATTAACTTCATGTGAAGTTCTAAATCCATCAAAGAAATGAAGGAATGGAACTGAAGATTTAATTGCACTTAAATGTGCAACTCCAGCAAGATCCATAACCTCTTGAACAGAGTTTGAACAAAGCATAGCAAATCCTGTTTGGCGAGTTGCCATAACGTCTTGATGATCTCCGAAAATTGAAAGTGATTGTGATGCTAGAGCACGAGCAGCCACATGGATAACTCCAGGTAATTGTTCTCCAGCAATCTTATACATATTAGGAATCTTTAATAATAAACCTTGTGATGCTGTAAATGTAGTTGTAAGCGCACCAGCTTCTAAAGAACCATGAACAGTTCCAGCAGCTCCTGCTTCTGACTCCATTTCAACAACTTTAACAGGCATTCCAAAAAGGTTTTTCTTTCCTTGAGAAGCCCATTCATCAATATATTCAGCCATAGGTGTAGAAGGAGTAATAGGATAAATTCCCGCTACCTCTGTGAAATTATATGCTGCATATGCTGCTGCATAGTTTCCATCAATGGCCATTCTTTTTACATTCTTGCTCATAATGTATCCTCCTATCATGATATCAAATGTCATATTTTATTATACAATGTTTTAAGTTTTTTTCAATATTTTATAAAAAAAATGGCGTTTTGAATATATAACGCCATTTATAGTTATTAAATTTATTTTTTATTCTATTTTTATTCGTTTTGTTGTGATTTATACTAAACAATATCGTTATTACTAAATTCAATTTGTCCAGCAAAGTCATGTTTGAATGGTAAATTAGTAAAAAATTTAAAAATTAGTTCAAAAACTATGCTAACGCCAAGTGGTAGTAAAAGATATAGACTTTTTGTTGACTCAAAGCCTAAAATAAATGCTGTTAAAGGAATATTTGCGGCGCATCCTAAGCATGTAAACATACCGATTGCTTTTATGGTGTCTTCACAACCTTGAAGAGTACTTCCTCTCTTGTTAAAGAACCATATGATAATATCTGCGCAAATTGCACCTAACACCATTAGTGGTAATACGACACCACCAGATACATATGAGTTTTCACTTATAAGCATAAATATAAATCTTGCGAGTAATATCAAAATCAAAAAGTATAATGTCTGATCCTCAAATATTGTTTTTAATACATTAGCTCCGTTTCCAACACTATATGGTTGATATCTTCTTAGGACAATGAATGCTACTGCAATAAATGGTGTTAAGAACATCATTATTTTCTTTCCTTTTAATTTAGAAACTTTTTTCTTAAATTCTACATACAACTGACCTACTATAAACGTTAAAAGTGAAATAGATAGTATGGCATTATACATATTAAATGGCACATAATTAATATCTAAAAAATAAAATATTTCTCTTTCCCATATAAATCTATCTATTAATTGTGCTGTTATAAAAGCTGTAGCTATTACAACGAAGCCCTTAACAAGAAAGTTTTTGCTTATTCTTGTTTTATGTTCCTCAAGCAGATGCATAAAACCTGCAATTGGTGCTAAAAACACTATTGCAAATGATGCAGAACCACCAGCCATTACAATATTTCTATCATGTTTTTTAATTATTCTATTAGAAATACTAGATATTGAAGCACCTATTGTAACAGATGGTGCCGCAACATTTAGGGTAAATCCAAAAAGTAGTGCTAACATCGTATTCAACCATGTAAAAATCATTAATAAATAAGGATTAAAATCATTATTTCCTTGGTAATATGATGTAAGTTTTGAAATACCATTACCTATATATCCTGGTATTTTATTATTAACTGTGCTTGTCACAGCAGATAACACAAATATTACACACAAAAATATAATCAAATATACTAGTGAAGCATTTGCAGATTTAATACTAAAATCTATAATTTTTGTTGTAATAAACAAAAAGAGTGTAACCAAAATACCTATCACAATTCCTAAGAGTGGTAATTGAATGGATGTGATTAAGATATCTTTTTTGGTTTTATTCTTTTTTTCTAATGAAGAAACTAAATTGATTGTATCCATTAAATCTCACCTCTTAAAACAAAAGGAAGCACTTAGGCTTCCTTGCATTATAAATTAATCTTGTGATTTTTGATGTGCATCAAATTTCTTACGTTCTGCAGTATCAAGAATCTTCTTACGAAGTCTAATATTGTTTGGTGTAATTTCAACAAGTTCATCATCATTGATGTATTCGATGCATACTTCTAGTGACATCTTCTTTGGTTTTTTTAATACAACTGTTTGATCCTTATTAGAAGATCTTGTGTTTGTTTGTTGTTTAGCTTTTACAACGTTAACCGCAATATCTTGTTCACGGTTAGTTTCTCCTACGATCATACCTTCATATATTTGTTCACCTGGTTCAACGAACATTACTCCTCTATCCTCTAGTGCTCCTAAAGAATATGCAGTAGATTGTCCATCTGCCATAGAAACCATTACATGAGTTTGTCTAGCTCCAACATTAACACTTTCCATTGGTCTATATTCAAGGAATGTATGAGAAATCATTCCATAACCTTTTGTAACAGTCATGAATATAGTATTAAATCCAATTAGTCCTCTAGATGGCATAACATAAGTAACTCTTGATTGAGTTTCAGTATTTGTCATATTTTCCATAGTACCTTTACGGTTACCAAGAATTTCAATAACTGATCCAATTGAATCAGCAGGCGCATCAATTACAACATACTCATATGGTTCCATTTTTACGCCGTTTTCTTCTTTTATGATTGCACGTGGTCTAGATACTTGGAATTCATATCCTTCACGTCTCATATTTTCAATAAGAATACTTAAATGTAATTCTCCTCTTCCAGATACAATCCACTCTTCAGATGTACCAAGACGTTCTACCTTAAGTGCAACATCACGTTCAGTTTCTTTAAATAATCTATCTTCAATTTTAGATGCAGTAACAAGTTTTCCATCTTTTCCGCAGAATGGAGAAGTGTTAGTTCCAAAAGTCATTTGAACAGTTGGTTCAGTAATAGCTATTGGTGGTAATGCTTCTTCATGTCCAGGTTCACAGAATGTTTCACCTACTGAAACATCACTAAGTCCTGAAACAGCACAAATGTCACCAGCTTCAACCTTATCAGTTTCTATTTTATCTAATCCCATAAATGTGAATAATTTTTGAACTCTAAATGTTTCTTTCTTACCATCTAGACGAACAACAGAACACATTTGTCCGGATTTAATAACACCACGAGTAACTCTTCCTACTCCCATACGACCAACGAAATCGTTATAGTCAATTAATGCTGGTTGTAATTGAAGTGGAGCCTCTGTATCATTTGATGCAGGAGCAATCTCTTTTAAAATAGTATCAAGAACTGGCTCCATACCTGTTTGTTGTGTTTCAATATCAGATGATAATGATGATGTGTTATTAACAGCAGATGTATAAGCGATTGGGAATTCTAATTGATCCTCATCAGCACCTAAATCAATTAATAACTCTAGAACTTCATCAATAACTTCAAGTGGTCTAGCACTTGGTTTATCAACTTTATTTACAACAACTATTGGTTTTAATCCAGCCTCTAAGGCTTTCTTTAAAACGAATCTTGTTTGTGGCATTGTTCCTTCATATGCATCAACAACCAAAATAACACCATCAACCATGTGCATAATACGCTCAACTTCTCCTCCGAAGTCAGCATGTCCTGGAGTATCTAGGATGTTAATTTTAGTATTTTTATAATGAATAGCTGTTACTTTTGCAAGTATTGTAATACCTCTTTCACGTTCAATGTCGTTAGAGTCCATTACACATTCAGCAACTACTTGATTTTCTCTAAATGTATGTGCAGTTTGTAATAATTTATCTACTAATGTAGTTTTTCCATGGTCAACGTGTGCAATTATCGCAACATTTCTTATTTCCATAGTTTATATACCTCGTCTTTCTATAATAAATCTAACACAAAAATTATAACACATACCAAACATTCTTATTATATGAAAACGTTATATTACTTGTTATGATTTTTACAAGCAATACCTAAGCAATATACAATACTAGATTCTCCAGCATCTTTAAATTTTTGAATTTGTGTTAAATACTTCAATGCGTAAGGTGTTTCCTTAGTGCATGCGGCAATAAGTTTCTCAAGTGACGCATTAAATAATGGGTGAGTCATATCATGAAGATTTTGTAATGCTTCTTCTAGTGTTTTATCTCCTGAAACTATTTTATCGATTTGAGATAATCCTTTAGGCTCACGAACCTTATTTGGAACAATTAATTTTTCACTAGCCTTATCACCTGCTAAAATTAACTCTGATAATTTAGTTAATTGGTAACCAGAAGCATAATTTAATATTTCTTTAACTTCTTTATCAGCTTGCGGAATATAAGATCTAAGTTTCATAATATTTTCAACACGCCACATAAATCTTACATCTGTTTTTGTACGTGTAGGGTATTTTGAAATATATAGGCTTCTTAATTGTAATATCTCTTCTTTTATTTCTTCATCCGCAGAAAGTCTAATAGATGCACGTTTTATCTTTTGTAATATTTCATCATTATTTTCTTCTTTGTAATCAATTAAACGTGATAAGAATTTGTTTGCTTCTTCGTAGTATGAATCAACAAGTGATGATATGATAACTTCTCTTTTCTTTATATTTTCATCATAGTAAATATAGTATTTGAAACTCTTCTTTGAAATATCATTTTTCTTTAAAATACAATATCCTACAGATGCATCATCAAACACTCTATTTACAGGGTGTCCGACAACATCATTTCTAATGTATTTTAATTCTCTTAATTGTCTATTTTGGTTAATATTGATATTATTCTTCTTGTTAGTTAATATCATATTCAAAGAATAAAGTGCATCAATTGAAACAAAGAGCGTTTGAAGAAGCGAATACACTCTAGATAAACATTCTCCCGTTAATGCTTCTCCTTCTTTTGTTTTTTCGAAGTATGCCATAATATCATTATTTAACTCTAAAGCATTTACAGAAGCCTTATATTGTGGATTATTAATTTCTCCTGATTTCATTCTTGCTTTTAAAGTTGTAACAAAATCAACATTAATTTTTATTTTTTCAATTAATTCTGCCATAGTACCCCTTCTTCCTTCGTATACATAAGTATATATTATTATACAATCAATTACATTAAAAATCAAATTTATGCATTTAAGTGTATAAAAAAATCTCCAAAGTATATTAAACTTTGAAGATTTATAAATATTATCTAACTGTATGAAGTTTTAATGTATCTGTAACTCCAACTCCAATTACTGATGATGTTGTTATTACTACATTATCTCCTGTTTCAACAAGACCAGTTTCTTTTGCTTTTTCTATTGCATATAAGAACAATTCGTCTGTTGTATTCTTTCTTTCAGCAGGAACAGGAACAACTCCCCATGCTAAATTAAGTTGACGACAAGCTTTTGGATTTACTGTAATCGCAATAATTGGGCATTCAGGTCTATATGCAGAAATGATTTCTGCAGTCTTTCCATACATAGTAACGCAAATAATAGCTTTTGCGTTTGTTTGGAATGATGCTTGAACAGCACTATTTGCAATTACCGATAATTCATCTGCACCTAAAGAAATATGATTCTTTGTAAATCTATTCTTATAATTAATATCTTCTTCTGCATATCTATCAATATCGCTCATAGCTTTTATAGCTTCTATAGGATATTTACCTGCAGCTGTTTCACCAGATAACATTGTACATGATGTAGAATCATAAACCGCATTCGCAACATCTGATACTTCAGCACGTGTAGGGCGTGGATTTTGTTGCATTGAATCTAGCATTTGAGTTGCTGTAACTACAAGTTTTCCTTTATGATAACATCTATTGATCATATCCTTTTGAATAGATGGAAGTTTCTTATAAGCAACTTCTACTCCTAAATCTCCACGGGCAACCATGATTCCATCAGATTCATCAATGATATCATCCATGTTTGAAACACCTTCTGTGTTTTCAATCTTAGAGATAATCTTAATATCATCTCCACCATGTTCATGTAATAATTCTTTTAAATCTAGAATATCTTGTCTACGACGTACAAATGATGCCGCAATATAATCAACATTATTTTCACATCCGAAGATAATATCGCTCTTATCTACATCTGATAGATATGGCATATTTACTATTACATCTGGAATATTTATAGATTTATGGTTAGAAATACTTCCACTATTTAATACTTTAGTAACAAGTACTCTATCTTCTATTCCTGTAACAACAAGTTGAATTTTACCATCATCAACCAAGATCTTATTTCCTACTTTTACATAGTCTGCAAGATCTGGATATGTAAGTCCACAAATCTTTGAATTACCTAATAAATCTTTATCTGGAGATAATCTAAATTCATCTCCTTCATTAAGAAGGATTTTATCTCCTTCAAAATTACGAACTCTTATTTCAGGTCCTTTTGTATCAAGCATAACTGGAACGTTAGTTCCTAATTCTTCGTTTAATCTATGAATTAAATCAATTTTTTCTTTCTTTTCATCATAAGTCCCATGTGAAAAGTTTAATCTAGCGCAATCAAGTCCTGCTTTAAAAGCTTCTTTTAATACTTCATATGAATCTGAAGCTGGACCTAATGTACATATAATTTTTGTTTTACGCATAATAATCACCTCTATGGTTATTATACAATTTTTATCAAAATATATAAACAATTTTTTTAAATCAATTGCATATATTTGGTCTGTTTTTTTATTTAATTTTATATCAAGCAAGTATCTTGTTTAAAGTTTCATCTAATTGAATAATGTCATCTTCTGATGTATTAAAATTAGTAACAAATCTAGAAACTATAACGCCATTCTTTTCTTCCCATTTTTCAAACATTACATACTCGCTTAGTTTATCAAAAGTGGACTTTGAAAGTTCTACAAATACTTGATTAGTAGGGTTTAAGTACGCTTCTTTTATAGCATGCTTTTTGAATACTTCTCTTAAACGTTTTGCCATAGTTATGCTGTTTTTAGCATTTCTATAATATAATCCATCTTTGAAGAATTCTTCAAAAATAATTCCAGAAATATATCCTTTTGCAAGCAATGCTCCTTGGTTTTTAATTAAATAAGAAAAATTCTTTTTTAATTCTTCATTTATAATAATTAAAGCCTCACCAAATGGAGCTCCATTTTTTGTTCCACCAATATAAAACATATCAGCATATTTACTTAAATCTTTTAATGAAACATCATTATCATCACACTCAAGAGCACAACCTAATCTTGCGCCATCAATAAATAAATACAAATTATTTTCTTTACACACATTATATATTTCTTCTATTTCTTTTTTAGAATAAATAGTACCTATTTCTGTAGGTTGTGAAATATAGACAGCTCGTGGTAAAACTTTATGGTTATCTTGATGATCAGATAATATATCTAAAACATCATTAGATGATAATTTACCATTAATTCCTTTTGCAGTTAAAACTTTATGCCCTGTTGATTCAACTGCGCCTGTTTCATGAACATTAATATGCCCACTCTCTACTGCAATAACTGCTTCATAAGGTCTTAACATTTGATAAATACCCACTCTATTTGTTACAGTTCCACCCACAAAGAAATAAACATCCGCATTAGGCTCTCCTATTTCTTTTTTAATATAATCTTTAGCATTTTTTGTATGATAATCCATTCCATATCCATAATTATTTTCTTTACTAAATTTATTTAATGCTTCAAGTATTTCACTTGAACCTATACAATTATAATCGTTTAAAAAACAAATCATTTTTATATCCTCATCTTTCATCAATTTAAAAAAATTATATCATATTTTAAATCGATATACCCATATTTTTTTACAACCCTAGTATTTTTAAAGTGAGAACGGTAATAAAAGAATATTATATATAGACAATATTTTTTAATACCTGATATAAAAAAAGACCAATTATTGTCTTTATATACAAGAATGTGTTAGCCTTACAAAAATGATACAAATGCAACCACTAATGATACAAATAGATGGAGTGCTAATACAATAAGAACCACTATCGATTTGAGCAAATAAAAAGGAAGACCAGTTAAGATCCTCCTTCTAGATATTTTAATTATAATTTTTATTAACTCTTGTTTTTTTGATAATATAACATTCTATAATCATCCGTACTTTTAGTTGTAATTATTCCACTATTTGTAACTGTATTTTCATCAAAGATCATTTTTTCAAATTTACTTTGATTTCCATTAGTAACAGTAGCAACTGCATCAGCCCAATCAGCGCCGGTACAAGTTACATTTCCTAAGTTTTTACAATTTTTGAATTTAAAAGACTTAAAGCCACTGTCAGCAACCTTCATTGCTCCAATAATACCGGCGCATTTTTTTAGAACTTGTAATATTAACATTGTTTGTACAATTATTAAGTTCTGCATTTGTAACCAAATACCATCTTCCAATAATTCCAGCTGCTGCGTCATAAGCAGTAATTGATCCACTTGCAGTAATACCATCAAACGTACAATTACCACTTGCATAACCAACTAGAGCTCCTACTGAATCCATATTTACATCTTTATATCTTGAACCATCAATATTTACATTAGTTAATTTAACATTTTTAATTGTAGCTCCATCAACTAACGCAAATAATCCGTAAGTGTAACTTCTCTCATTTTTATCATTTACAATTCTTGATGATGTAGGAACATATCCTATATTATTTAAATTAGAAATTGTATGATTATTTCCATTAAAAGTACCTTTAAAATAAGTTCCTGCTTTTACTGTAGCTGTAGCAGCAACATCTCTTGTACCTTCTCCAATTGGAGTCCATCCATCTTTTAATGTGATGTCTTTTGTAAGTTCAACAGTTTTACCTTCAAAAGTAGCTCCTGCATTTACTGTATCACGGAATGTTTCTAGTTGTTCTAATGAAGAAATAGTTAAGTTTCCACCAATCTTGTTTCCAGTTACATTTCCATCACCAGAAGTTTCTGCAACATATCCATTATTAGTAACAGTTACACTTGAACTTGTAGTCACTTTAAATATAATTCCTGTTTCTTCTACTGTAACATTACCACTATTAACAGTAAGTTCACTACATGACCCTGCAACTGAAACTGCACTAGCAGATTCAATCTTTACAGTTTTAGCAAATCCATATAGTTTTACTGCACCATTTGATGTTGTATTAATAGTTAATACGCTTTGATCTCCAGCTGTTCTAATGATGATATCATTTGAAACATCGCAGTTATAAGTAATATTAATGTTTTTGTTTGAACCAACATCAATACCACCACCATTAGTGATAGTAAGTGTATTACTTGAAATAGAATTAGTATTACTCATTACTTTAATAGCACTTGTATTAGATGCTTTTGTGCTTGTAGATGAAGTAGTAAATCCACTCTTTAAATAATAACTATATGCTCCATCAAACTTATTCATATCTGATACTGATGATACGAATGCGAATAAGTTTTCTTTATTAGTACTCATATCTAAATCAGATGGCGCAATTTTATTGTAATCTTCATCAAGTAAGAACATTCTGTTTTGCTTAATGTCGTATACATAATTATAACCATTTGTAGTAGGTGTTAATTTTGAAACATCTAGACCACCTTCTTCTAGTGCTACTACTGCTTCATGAGCAGTACTAAACTTTTCTCCTGCTGTTTCCTCTCCTTGGAGAATAGTGTTCATTTGAGTAGTTAAACTCAAGTCTTTTGATACTTTGGCTTTCTTAGTAAAACTTGTGTAACCCACAACTGA
>CAVCDW010000053.1:35381-63185 GCA_963601055.1 Elusimicrobiaceae bacterium | reverse complement strand
TTGAACCTCTTTTTTATTTATTTGAAACTGTTTATTTTTTTACAGCCCCTTTTTTATTTAGTGTATAAAAAAAGATTCTAGAAATTAATCTAGAATCTTAATTTTTTTTACTTTAGGAAGAAGTATAAACCTGTCCAATCATTTTCATTTAACTTGAAGTCAAATGATTTCATGAAGTCAGCCATATGTTCATTCCACCATGCTTCGGTAAGCATTGTTGAATAGTAAACAGCAGTTCCTTGCCATTCTTGATTTAGAGTCATCTTTTGAAGATATTCTTCTTCAGAAGCATAATCTCCTTCACCATCATAATCACTTATTTGACGGTAGTTGTTTTCAAATGTAATGTATTGATTTAATTTGTATACCTTATCATTACCAACAGTAGTAGAAGTACATAAGTTTGTTGAAACTATAGCACCTGAACTAGATGCATTAATTCCACCAAGAGTTACACAGTTCTTAACTGTTACAACACCAGAAGAACGTCCTCCAAGAATTCCACCTGCATAAGAAGATGATGAATTTAAATTACCTGCAAATACTGTGTTAGTAATAGAAATCTTAGCATCTGCTGTTTGAGGGTCAAGACGACCTACAATACCACCAGAATATTGGTTACAAGCTTGAATATTTTGTTTTACAAAACAATTATCAATAGTTAAATGAGCTCCATATTGCACGTGAGCAACTACACCACCGACATACTTTCCACCAGTATATATTTTGTTATGATTTGAATCTTCACTTTCGTATACTGATCTTATATAATATTCTCTTTCATTAGAAATAATTGCACAATTTGTAATTGATACTTTTGGCATTTTACTAGCTGAAACATTCTTAAGACCTTTTATTTCTCCGATGATACCAGCAGCTCTTTGATATGCGTTAACTGAACAATTCTTAATAACTACTGAATCAATAGTTACGTCACCTTCTTCGGCACAACCTACAAGAATTGCAGTTTTACCTCCATTACCAGTAGAAATATCAGATTGAGTTACATGTACTTCTTCAAGTACAATATTCTTGATTATAGCTCCACCAGTAGCCTTATAGAACAATCCTCCACCTTCTCCAGCAACAGAAATCTTTAGATTCTTAATTGTATGTCCATTACCATCGAAGTATCCTTTAAACTTCTTAGAACTTTTTGATTGAGAGAAAGTGTAACCATCGCAGTCGATATCGTTTTCAAGAACGTATGCTCCAGATTCACTGCTTAGTGCTGCAATAAGACCCTCACGATCTGTAATCTTTACAGCAGGTTCAATTGCATCTTTGATTGAATAAACATCACCAAGTCCAATACTATTTTCTACAACCATATAAACATCAACTGCAACATTTTCTTTAACAGCTAAATCAATAGTAAAATCACGAGATGATAATGAAACTGTTAATGCTCCAATAAATGATGTGGCTTGTGACTTAATTTCTGAAGCAGTAGGCGTATCGCTTCCTCTTGCTACTGCAACTGCATATAGAGTTCCACTACCATAAGATGCGTCTCCAGTTATACTAATATTATTATTAATAATAGAATTTAAGTAAGCACTAGCTGTAGTTACTTCATAAGTATCACTAGTATTTACTATTGTTACAATACGTTGTTTAACAACATCGTTGTATCCATCAATCTTAAATCTATACTCGATTAAATATGTACCATGAGCGTTTAAGCTACTTACTGTAGTATATTTTGTACACTTTAAAGCATCTTCATAAGACATAAAGTCATCAACATACTTGATAGTAGTTGTTGCAGTATAATCTGTATTCTCATTTAATGTAAGAGTAGTAGAAGTATAATCTTTTACTATATAAGAATTAAGGTCAAATGAAGCTATTTCTGAATCTAGAATAGTTGTGTTATCGATTCCAGATACTTCACCAACTCTAGGGTCTAATGCTTGGCATGTAACAGTAAATGACTTAGTGTATGTTACACCACCAATACTGAAAGTAGCTGTTAATGTAACATTTGTATCCATAGTAAGTCTAGGATTTAAAATACCATATCTATAATTTAATCCATTTTCAACTTTAGTTTCATCATTTGAAATAGATAATGCGTCAGTATTAGAAGATGACCAACTTATAGAAGTTCCTCTCATAGAAGTAGGAAGATAGATATCGTTGAATATTAAATCTTTATTAATTGCTAAATCTATTGAATCTAAGACTTCACGAGCAGTTGTTTGATCTGCAGTCTCATTTGCTACTACATCTGCAAATTCATAATGACTGTAGTTAGCAGATGAAGATTTATTTAGATTAGCTCCAACACTAATTTGATTTTTAACTTTATCTGAAACAGACCATAATGTAGAAATATTTAAAGAATTATCACTATTTCTTAATACTTCATGGAAATTAGTTGTACCATATTTAGAAATTAAAGAAGTAGGGTTAGTATCATCAACAGATTTATTAGTATCAGGGTCAGTCCACTTACTTACATTTTTAGATGTAGTAAATCCTTCACCTGATTGTGCAGATAGCGCACCATCAGCAATATAAGATTCAGTATTTTGAATCATAATAACATTACTAATAGAACCATTAAATTCATCAGAACCAACTTTTTTGTTTGTTGAGTTAGAAGTGTAATAAGAAATAAGGTTAGAATAGTAATTCTTGTTTGCGATAATAGAATCACGGTTTAAGTTAAAGTTATCATATTCTTTATATGTAGCGGCATTATCTGGATTGCTTGCAAATTGTCCATTGTTTATTGATGTACAATTAGAAATTGCAATATGTCCTGGGTTAGAGTTATCAGTAAATCCGTGTGCATAGTTATAAGCAGATATACAGTTATCAACTATAACTTCACATGGAACAGAAGTACCACCTAGTTTAAATCCATTTCCATCTCCAGCAAATTTTTCATCTAATCCTGTACCATCTGATTTTAAATGTTTACCATTTTGGAAAGCTACGCAGTTTTGAATACGTACAAGACCAATTCTTCCAGAATCTTGTTTAGCATATAAATCCCAACCATCATCTACGTTCCAATAAGATAAACATCCATCAAATACGTTATTATATCCTACAGTAAGTTTTGCGGCAAATCCATCCGCATCCTCACCTGCTTCATCACAGTTGTTGTATGATGTACAGTTTAATACAAGGTTATTTGAAGGCCAATAATCGATAGTTGGTTGTAATGTACCACTAAAACGACCAATTTGAAGTCCTGTATCATGGTTTCCTGTAAATACACAGTTTGAAATTATGTTGTTTGAAGAACCAAGAAGAAGACCATTATCTCCGGCGTTTGCAACAGTTAAATTAGAAACGCGGTGATAATCACCTGCAACCTTAAGCCCTTGGTTAGCATCTGCCTCAGTTTGATATTCAAAACTTAAAACAGTGTTAGAAGTTCCTTCTCCTTCAATCGTTGTGATGTGGTTTGCATCACCTTGAGCTCCAAATACAACGGTGTTTTTATCTTTGTAGGTTCCTTGTAATACCTTTATAGTAGCACCTGGTTTATAAACTCTTGATGCTTCAAGTAGAGACATAGCGGAACTCTTTTTCTTACCATCGTTTGTAGGTAGTCCTGTAGGAGATACATAAATTACATCGTTATCTATTTGCCATCTAGCATAAATTTCTAGATCTCCACTAGGCATTTCATCATAATAGAATGGTGTTGATAATGCTTGATCAACATACCATCCAGCAAAAGTATAACCTTCTTTGACAGGAGTAGGAAGCCATGTTAATTTTTGCCCTACATTACAAATAAATGATGAAATTTTTTTACCTTTTGTAAGAGTATAACATCCTTTATTGTCTTTTCTTAATGCTCCATTTTCATCAGTGTCATAGGCTGAATCATAAAAAGTTGCAGAAAAATATTGTTTTGTTTCATCATATGTGTATGGTGCAACAGTGTCACTCTTATTAGTATTACCACCAGTATTATCATTATTATTAGTGTCACTTTTTGAATCATCCTTGTTTGTAGTTGTGTTTTTCTTTTTGCATGATGACAAGCTTAATATTGCAAGTCCCATAGCAAAAGAAGTTAAAATGATTTTTTTCTTCATATGTATTATTCCTTTCAATATAAATTCATATACATTATTGTACAAGAAAACGTTTACAATTTCAACTATTATTTTTAAAAATCATAAGATGTATAATTATATACGAAATGTATTAGCAATTTGTAAAAACTAATAAATTCTTATTGCTTTTTAATGTTCTAAAATGTATAATTTAGGCAGTGAGAATTTAAGATAGTCCAGAGAGGCTATTAATCGAACCTATTATTAATAATATGATAACGTTCAATTAAAGATAATTACGCTCTTTGGATTAAAAACAAAGAGCTTTTTTTTGGAGGTTTTTATGAAAAAAGATTTGTTATCATTAAAGTTTTTATCTAATGATGAGATAATGGGAATCTTAGAAGACGCTAAGAAATTCCGCGATGAGAATATGAAACTTGATTTATCAGATAAAATCATTGCGAATTTATTCTTTGAGAATTCTACAAGAACTCAATATTCATTCATTACTGCTGAAGAAAAATTAAATGCTAAAGTTCTACACTTTAATGCGCAAGGTTCTTCAATGAGTAAAGGTGAAACATTTTATGATACTGTAAAAGTTTTTGAATCATTTGGATGCGATGCAGTTGTAATTAGATCAGCTCAAAATGAATATTATAATGAATTAAAAGGTCTAAACTGCGCAATTATAAATGCAGGAGATGGTACTGAAAACCATCCTACCCAAAACTTATTAGATTTACTTACAATATATGATGAATTCGGACATTTTGATGGATTAAAGATTATGATTGTAGGAGATATCCTACATTCGAGAGTAGCTCATGGCAATGTTGAAGTCATGAAACGCCTTGGAATGAAATGCTATATTTCAGGACCTAAAGAATTTATGGATGATACTGCAGAATACATTGATTTTGATGAAGGTGTAAAAGAGTGCGATGTAATAATGATGTTAAGAATTCAAACAGAGCGCCATGCAGTTCTTACAACATTAAGCGATAAGGAATACAACCTAAAGTATGGTATGAACGAAGCTAGAGTAAATCTTATGAAAGATAATGCGATAATTATGCACCCTGCTCCATTCAATAGAGGAGTAGAAGTTGATGATTTTGTTCCTGAATGTTCAAAATCAAGAATATTTAGACAAATGACTAATGGAGTCTATGTAAGAATGGCTGCGATTAAACGTAGTTTAAAAGACTAAAGGGGGATTTATGCTAACATTAAAAAACGGAACTGTCTTTATTGATAACCAATTTAAAAATGTTGATGTTCAAATTGATAATGGAAAAATTATAAAAATTGGAAATAATCTTTCTGGTGGTAATGAAATTGATTGTAAAGATAAATTAATTACACCATCATTTATGGACTCACACGTTCACTTTAGAGAGCCTGGACAAGAAGAAAAAGAAACAATTTATCAAGGTTCACGTGCTGCCGCAAAAGGAGGATATACTACAGTATTTTTAATGCCAAATATCACTCCAAAACCTAACAACCTTGAAAATATTAAATATATTAATTCTTTATTAGAAAAAGATAGTATAATTGATGCCTATCAAACAGGTACTATCACATATGATCAATCAGGACTTGGTGCTAAATTATCCGATATGGAAGATATAGCACCTTATGTATGTGGATATTCTGATGATGGGCATGGTGTATATACATCAAGTACTATGTATGAAGCTATGAAAAATGCTAAAAAATTAAACAAACCTATGATTTGTCATTGTGAAGATAGAGATTTACTTTATGGTGGTGTAATGCATGAAGGTGAGGCTTCAAAGAAGTTAGGACTTCCTGGAATTTTAGGAATAACTGAAACTCTTGAAATCGCAAGAAATGCGATTATTGCAGGTGAAGTAGGATGTCATCTCCACATATGCCATACATCAATAAAAGAATCTGTTGATATCATTCGTTATTTTAAGAGTATAGGATATCATGTAACATGTGAAGCTACTCCACATCATTTAATATCAACTGATGAAGATGTTGTAAAAGATGACGCAAACTGGAAAATGAATCCACCTCTAGAATCTAAAGATGACAAGGAAGCTTTAATAGAAGGTTTAATTGATGGTACTGTAGATTGTATTGCGACAGACCATGCTCCACATACAAAAGAAGATAAAGAAAAAGGATTTTTAAAAGCACCTTTTGGAATTACAGGAATAGAAACTTCATTCCCATTACTTTATACAGAGCTTGTTAAGAGTGGAAGAGTTAAATTAGAATTAATTTTAAATAAAATGAGTCACGATATGGCAAAAACATTTGACTTGCCAACTCATGATATATATGAAGGTAATGATGCAAATATAACAATTATTGATTTAAATGCACATTACCAAATAGATAGTGATACTTTTGTATCAAAAGGGCATAATACCCCATATAATAAAAAATGGGTTTATGGAAAAATATTATATACAATAAAGAGAGGAGAAATAATTTATGGATTATAATATGAAACTTGTTCTTAAAGACGGAAGAGTTTTTAAAGGACATAGTGAAGCAAGCAACAAAGAGAAAATAGGTGAACTTGTATTCAATACATCAATGGTTGGATATCAAGAAATTGCAACTGACCCATCATATACTGATCAAATTGTTGTTATGACATATCCTTTAATAGGAAATTATGGAGTTAATGATGAGGACTTTGAATCACGTATCGTAGGATGTAGTGCTTTCGTTGTTAAGGAATATTGTAATGAACCATCAAATTTCCGTTTCACTCAAACATTTAGTGAATTATTAGAAGACCATGATGTACCAATGATTTCTGGAATTGATACACGTGAATTAACTCAAATTATAAGAAATGAGGGTTCACAAGTTGCATTAATTACATCTATTGATACACCAATGGATGAATGTTTAGAAAAATTAAATTCTTTTGTACCTGCTCATGACCAAGTTAAAAGAGCATGTTCAAAGAAAAAATGGGTATCAAGAGCTAAGAACCCTAAGTACAATATCGTTTGTATAGATTTTGGTACTAAACAAAATATTATAAGAGAATTCAACAAAAAGAATTGTACTGTATTCGTAGTACCATATGATACTACAGCAGATCAAATTATGGAATATGAACCAGATGGTCTATTCTTATCAAATGGTCCTGGAGATCCAACTGATAACCCAATCGCAATTGGTGTTGTTAAAGAATTAAGAGGAAAACTTCCAATCTTTGGAATTTGTTTAGGACATCAAATTATTTCTCTTGCATGTGGAGCTAAAACATATAAATTAAAATTCGGACATCGTGGTTCAAACCATGCAGTTAAGAATTTACTTACAAACCGTATTGAAATTACTTCTCAAAACCATTCATATGCAGTTGATGACGCATCAGTCGCAAATACTGATTTAGAGATTACACACGTTAACTTACTTGATAATACAGTTGAAGGTGTAAGAATTGATAAAGAATATTTATTCTCTGTTCAATACCACCCAGAAGCTGCGGCTGGTCCAGAAGATTCAGAATATTTATTTAATGTTTTCATTGATTATATGAAGAAGTTTAAGGAGGATCGTAAGTAATATGCCAAAAAGAAATGATATACACAAGATAATGGTAATTGGTTCTGGTCCAATTGTAATTGGTCAAGCTGCAGAGTTTGACTATGCCGGAACTCAAGCATGTCTTTCATTAAAAGAAGAAGGTTATGAAGTTGTACTTGTAAACTCTAACCCTGCAACAATCATGACAGATACTATGATTGCTGATAAAGTTTATATGGAACCACTTGATCTTGAATTCGTAGCTCGTATTATTCGTAAAGAAAGACCAGATGGAATTGTTTGTACATTAGGAGGTCAAACAGGACTTAACTTAGCTGTTCAACTTGCTAAAAAAGGAATTCTTGAAGAATGCCAAGTAGAGGCTCTAGGTACAGATTTTAATTCTATTGAACAAGCTGAAGACCGTGAATTATTTAAGGAATTATGTGAAAGAATTGGAGAACCAGTTCTTCCATCTGATATAGCTACAACAATTGATGATTCAATTCGAATCGCAAACCAAATAGGTTACCCTATCATTGTTCGTCCTGCTTTTACATTAGGAGGAACAGGTGGAGGATTTGCAGATAATGATGAAGAACTTTATGAACTTGCTAAACATGCATTAAAACTTTCACCAGTAGGACAAATCCTAGTTGAAAAATCTATAAAAGGATATAAGGAAATTGAATACGAAGTAATGCGTGACTATAATGACACAGCTATTACTATTTGTTCAATGGAAAATATTGACCCAGTTGGTGTTCATACAGGAGATTCTATGGTAGTAGCTCCTGCCCAAACATTAACTAATAAAGAATATCAAATGCTTCGTACTGCAGCATTAAGAATTATTCGTGCCCTTGATATTAAGGGAGGATGTAATGTACAATTCGCTCTAGATCCATATTCATTCCAATATTATGTAATTGAAGTAAATCCAAGAGTTTCACGTTCATCAGCTCTAGCATCAAAAGCATCAGGATACCCTATCGCAAGAGTTTCTGCAAAGATAGCTGTAGGACTTAATCTAGATGAAATTCAAATTGCTAACACTAAGGCAGCATTTGAACCATCACTAGACTACATTGTAGCTAAAGTTGCACGTTTCCCATTTGATAAATTTGCATCTGCATCTCATGAACTTTCAACACAAATGAAGGCTACAGGAGAAGTTATGTCTATCGGACGTACTTTCGAAGAGTCATTCTTAAAATCTATTCGTTCACTAGAGGTTGGATGTGACCACCCAGAAAAAGCTAAATTTAAGACTGTTTCAACAGAAGAATTATTAAAATCAATTAAGACTCCAACTGATGAAAGAGTATTTGAAGTATTCGAATTAATCAGAAGAGGAGTTCCTTTAAAGAAGATTTATTTTGCGACAATGATTGATGAATGGTTCTTAAACAAATTCAAGAAGATTGTTGATATGGAAAATACTTTAAAAGCAAATAAAGATAATATTTCTGATGAATTATTCCTTGAAGCTAAGAAGATGGGATTTGCTGATTCATACTTAGGACGTATTATGGGATTAAAGGATACTGAAGTATTCCTACTTCGTAAAGAAAAGGGAATTATGCCAGTATATAAGATGATTGATACTTGTGCTTCAGAATTTGATGCATATGTTCCTTATTTTTATTCAACATATGAAAGCAAAAATGAATCTATTATTTCTAAGAATAAGAAAGTAATCGTATTAGGATCAGGACCTATTCGTATTGGACAAGGAGTAGAGTTTGACTATTCTACAGTTCATGCAATTTGGGCATTAAAAGAATTAGGATACGATGCAATCGTTATTAATAACAACCCTGAAACAGTTTCAACAGACTACTTAGTTTCAGATAAATTATATTTTGAACCATTAACAATTGAAGATGTAATGAACATCATTACACTTGAAAATCCAGATGGTGTTATCGTAGAACTTGGAGGACAAACTGCAATCAATCTTGCTGATAAGCTTGATGAACTTGGAGTTAAGATGATGGGTTCTGATAAGAAGGCAATTGATAATGCTGAAAACCGTAAGTTATTTGAAGAATTATTAATTAAACTTGGAATTCCTCAACCTAAAGGACTTACAGTTATGGATGAAGAATCAGGAGTTAAGGTCGCAAATAGCCTAGGATACCCAGTTCTTGTTCGTCCATCATTCGTACTTGGAGGACGTGCAATGCAAATTGTACACTCTGATGAACAATTACTTGCATACCTTGGAAATGCCTTCCTTGCATCCCCAGGACAACCAGTTCTAATTGATAAATATATAATGGGACGTGAGTCTGAAGTAGATGCTGTATGCGATGGACATGATGTATTTATTCCAGGTATTATGCAACATATCGAAGGAACAGGAGTACACTCTGGAGACTCTATCTCTGTATATCCTTCAATGAACTTCAGTCAAAAAGTTAAAGACACAATTGTTGATTACACAACAAAATTAGGATTAAATATTGGAATCATTGGGTTATTTAATGTTCAATTTATCGTAGATAAAGATGACAATGTTTCAATCATTGAGGTTAACCCACGTTCATCTCGTTCTGTACCATTCATTTCGAAAGCTACTAAATATCGTTTAGCAGCTATCGCTACAAAATGTATGGCAGGAATTTCATTAAAAGAACAAGGTCTTCCTCTAAACTGTCTTCCACCTGATCAACCAATGTGGTATGTAAAAGCTCCTACATTCTCTAACTCAAAGATTAAGGGACTAGAAATTTTACTATCACCTGAAATGAAATCAACAGGAGAAGCAATCGGATATGATGAAACATTAACTAAGGCTATTTATAAGGCTTTAAGAGCTTCAAATATGAAGGTTGTAAATTATGGAACAATCCTTGTTACATTATCAAATGAAACAAAAGAAGCCACTCTTCCATTAATCAAGAGATTCTATGAATTAGGATTTAATATTGAAGCTACATCAGGAACTGCTAAATTCTTAAAAGAACATAATATTAAGACTCGTGTACGTAAGAAATTATCTGAAGGATCAGAAGAAATTCTAGATTCATTACGTAAAGGACATATTTCTTATGTAATTAATACATCTGACTTTGAACCAAATTCAACAAAAGACGGATTTGCGATAAGACGTACTGCATCTGAAAATAACATTACAGTATTTACATCATTAGATACAGTAAATGCATTACTAGATGTATTAGAGGATATTACAATAAAGGTTGGTACAATTTAATGAACTATCAAATAGGTGAAGTAATTAGAAATGAAAAAATATTAGAAGATACATACGAAATGGAACTATATGGTTTTTCTAATGCAAAACCAGGACAATTTGTTAATGTATCTGTAGGAGATAAATCAATGTTACTTCGTAGACCTATTTCTATAAGCGAAGTTAAAGAAAATTCGATAGTAATTATTTATAAGGTAGTAGGAGCTGGAACTGAAATTTTAAGTCAAAAAACTAAAGGTGAAGTTCTAGATGTCCTAGGACCTTTAGGAAATGGTTTCCCTATTAAAAAAGATAAAAAAGTTGTTTTAGTAGGTGGTGGTATTGGTGTACCACCACTTGTTGAGACAGCAAAGAAGCTTAAAGAAAATGGTTGCGAGGTTAATGTAGTAATTGGTGCTAGAAACAAGAGCCTTGTAATATTAGAAGATAAATTAAAAGAGTATGCAACAGTTTATATTTCAACAGATGATGGATCATATGGACTAAAAGGAAATGTAATCGATTGTATCGAAAAGAACAATATTGATTTCGACATTCTTTATGCATGCGGACCAAATATTATGCTTAAATTCCTTGACAAGAAATACTATGGTGTTAAGGAAGGATATTTATCATTCGAACAAAGAATGGCTTGTGGTGTAGGAATATGTTATGGATGTATTCTAAAACCAAGAGAAGAAAAAGATACTTTCTTACGTGTTTGTAAAGATGGACCAGTATTTGAGTTAGGAGTTGTAAAATATGAGTGATCTTAGTGTTAAATTACCAGGATTAAATTTAAAAAATCCAATAATCCCTGCATCTGGAACATTCGGATTCGGTGAAGAAATAGCTGAATATTATGATCTATCAATACTTGGTGGAATTATGACAAAAGCTACAACTCTTGAACCAAGACTTGGAAATGATACTCCAAGAGTTGCGGAAGTTTATGGTGGTATGCTTAATGCCATAGGGCTTGCGAACCCTGGACTTGAAGCAGCTCTTGATCATAAATTTAAGTTCCTTGAAAAATATGATTTAGAAGTAATCGCAAACATCGCTGGTAAAGGTGTTGATGATTATGTTAAAGTTGCTGAAGAAGTTTCAAAACTTGATGTAGTAAAAGCATTAGAATTAAACATTTCATGTCCTAACGTTAAAGAAGGTGGACTTGAATTTGGAACTAATTCAGAAGTTGCTTATGATATTACAAAAAAAGTAAAAGCTGTATCTAAAAAACCTGTATATGTTAAATTATCTCCTAATGTAACGGATATAGTTGCGATGGCAAAAGCCGTTGAAAAAGCAGGTGCTGATGGAATAACTATGATTAATACTTTGAAAGGTATGAAAATAGATTTAAAATCAGGAAGACCTCTTTTAAAAAATAAAACAGGTGGAATGAGTGGACCTGCAATTAAACCTATTGCGATTAGAATGATTTACGAAGTATATAAAAACGTAAATATTCCAATTATCGGAATGGGTGGTATTATGAATGCATATGATGTACTTGAATTCTTATATGCCGGAGCTTCTGCAGTTGCGGTAGGTACTGCGAATTTAATTGATCCATATGCATCAAAGAAAATTATTGAAGATTTACCAAGAGTTTTAAAAGAATACGGATTTAATAGCGTTAAAGAAACTATTGGTTATGCACATAGAGAGGAGAATAAGTAATGGAAAGAGATGTAATTATTGCATGTGATTTCAAATCAAAAGAAGATTTATTTACATTCCTAAAGCCTTTTAAAGGATTAAATCCATACATTAAAATCGGTATGGAAATGTACTATAAAGAAGGACCAAGTCTTGTAAAAGAATTAAAACAAGATGGATTCAAAATTTTCTTGGATTTAAAACTACATGATATTCCTAATACAGTAAAAGCTGCAATGGAAAAAATTGGAGCACTTGGAGTAGATATCACTAATGTTCATGCAGAAGGTGGTATTGAAATGATGAAGGCAGCAAGAGAAGGTTTAAATGCTACTGAAGAAGGAAAGAATACTAAACTTATTGCAGTTACTATTCTTACTTCAATTAATGATGAAATTCTTCACAATGAACTTGGAATTAGAGAAGAATTAAAAGTTAATGATGTAGTAAGAAAATATGCACTAAACGCTAAGAGTGCAGGACTTGATGGTGTTGTATGTTCAGCATTAGAAGCACCAATAATTAAAGAAATCGGATTTATGTCTGTAACTCCAGGTATTAGACTTTTAGGAGACGATGTAAACGATCAAAAGAGAGTTGCTACTCCAACTCTTGCAAAAGAAAATGGTTCTACATATATCGTTGTAGGACGTTCTATCACTAAAGCTAGTGATCCAGTAGCAGCATATAAAAAATGTGTGGAGGAATTTAGATAATATGAACGAGAAAGAATTAGCCGTTGAGGTTTCAAAGAATTTATTAAAAATTAAAGCAGTATTTTTAAAACCAAATGATCCATTTACATGGGCATCTGGAATTAAATCTCCAATTTATTGTGATAATCGTATGACTTTATCATATCCTGAAGTAAGAAAAGTTGTTGAAGATGGACTTGCTGAAACTATTAAGAAATATTATAGCGATGTAGAGGTTATCGAAGGAACTTCAACTGCAGGTATTGCACATGCTGCAATGGTTGCAGAACGTCTAGGATTACCTATGGGATATGTAAGAGGTAAGGCTAAAGATCACGGAAGAGGAAACCAAATTGAAGGTGTTTCTCCTAAGGGTAAAAAAGTAGTAGTAGTTGAAGATTTGATTTCAACAGCAGGTTCTTCATTAGAAGTTGTTGAAGTTCTAAGAGAAGAAGGAGCTATAGTACTAGGAATTGTTTCTATATTCACTTATGGATTAAAGAAGGGAATTGAAAGATTAGAAGCTGCAAATTGTGAAAACCACAGCTTATCTAACTTTGAAACATTAGTACACACAGCTGCTGAAGAAAATTATATTTCAAAAGAAGATATTACTAAGATTTTAAAATTCCAACAAAATCCTAGTGATGAATCTTGGATGAACTAAATTATTAAGAGGCAATGCCTCTTAATTTTTCTATAATATGAGAATTTTAGTAGATGCTGATGCATGTCCAGTAACAGATATTGCAATAGATATAGCAGTAGAGTACAAAAAAGAAATAATTCTTTTCTATGATGATTCACATCAAACATATAAAGAATACGCAAAAATTGTGATGGTACCTAAAGGCAATGATGCAGTAGATTATGCACTTCTAAATGAATGCAAAAAAGGTGATGTCGTAATTTCACAAGATTATGGTGTTGCAACTATAGCGCTATCTAAAGGAGCTTATGTTATAAATCAAAACGGAATGATTTATGATGAAAATAATATAGGCTATCTTCTTGAGATAAGAGCATCTGCCACCAAAAGCAGAAATTCAAAAAGAAAAACTCATTTTAAAGGACAACACAAAAGAACGTCTTTAGATGATGTGAATTTTAAAAATAATATGATTAAACTTGTGGAGAAATGCATTTATGATTAATAATATTTTACCTCATAAATATGATAATAGTTTTAAAGATATAACACCTTCAAATGATGATTTTGTCTTATGTTTTAATAAAGGTAATGTATTAATAAGAAGAACATACGGACATATAGAATTACCTTTATTTAAAGAAATTGTAAAGGCTCGTTATTTATTTCAAATAGATAACAAAAAATATTTTTATGTAAAATATGAAGATATCTTTTTACTTGACGATTCTTATGAATTCGTTGAATTAAATGTAATAAGATCTCTTGATGAGAGCAGGGAAGCATTTGATCCTATTATGCCTTATGCAGTAGTATGTGGTAAGCATTATGATTTTTTCTTAACGCATGCGAATTATTGCGGTGTATGTGGGACTAAAATGGTGCCTTCAAAAATTGAAATGGCAAATATTTGTCCAAATTGTAATAATACTAAATATCCTGATATAATGCCTGCGATTGCGGTCGCAATAGTTCATGATGGTAAAATTCTTCTTACTAAGTATAGGGGAAGAAAACAACCACATTATGCACTTGTTGCAGGATATTTAGAAATTGGTGAAACACTAGAAGAGTGTGTTAAAAGAGAAGCATTGGAAGAAACAGGACTTCATCTTTATGATATAAAATATTATATGTCTCAACCATGGGGATTTTCTAATACAATAATGATTGGATTTACTGCTAAAAGTTATGATAGTGAAATTAAATTAGAAGACATGGAACTAGGATTTGCGGATTGGTTTAAACCAGAAGAAGTTGAAGTGATAGATAATCCTACATCAATGTCACATCAAATAATTCAAGATTTTAGACTAAAAAAGTTCTAAAATGTTTGAATTAAGAATAATTATAAATTTTAGTGCAATAATATTTTAAAAAAATAGTCAATAAAATAAAAATATGGTATAATAAAAAAGAACGGAGGAATTTACACAATATGGAAATGAAAGATTTTAGATTAGATGGTAAGATTGCTTTAGTTACAGGAGCATCTTATGGAATCGGATTTGCAATTGCAAAAGGTTTAGCAGCTGCAGGAGCTACTATCGTATTTAACGATATTAAGCAAGAATTAGTAGATAAGGGAATTGCTGCTTATGATGAAGCAGGAATTAAAGCACATGGTTATGTATGTGACGTTACTAATGAAACTGCTGTTAATGAATTAGTAGCAAAAATTGAAAAAGAAGTTGGAGTTGTTGATATTCTAGTTAATAATGCTGGAATCATCAAGAGAATTCCTATGCTTGAAATGACTGCTGATCAATTCAGACAAGTTATCGACGTAGATTTAAATGCACCATTTATCGTATCTAAGGCTGTATTACCTGGTATGATTAAGAAGGGACACGGAAAGATTATTAACATTTGTTCAATGATGTCAGAACTTGGACGTGAAACTGTTTCTGCATACGCTGCAGCTAAGGGTGGATTAAAGATGTTAACTCGTAATATTTGTTCAGAATATGGTGAATTAAACATCCAATGTAATGGAATCGGACCTGGATACATTGCTACTCCACAAACTGCACCATTACGTGAAAGACAAGCTGATGGATCACGTCATCCATTTGACCAATTCATTTGTGCAAAGACACCTGCAGGACGTTGGCTAGAAGCTGATGAATTAGCTGGACCAGCTGTATTCTTAGCATCTGATGCATCTAACGCCGTAAACGGACATATTTTATATGTTGATGGTGGTATCTTAGCTTATATTGGAAAACAACCTAAGTAAGACTTTAAAAGGAACTGTATATAATTACAGCTCCTTTTTTCGTTTTACTTGATTTATTTTTCAAATCATTTATAATTAAGTTAGCAACGACTAACTGAAGAGGTGATATAAATGATTTACTCAGTAGAATTTGATTATAGATTTATTTTAATACTATTATTACCACTACTTGGAACAACACTTGGTAGTTTTATGGTATTTATAATGAAAAAAGAAGTTAATGAAAAGGTAATAAAAACATTGTTAGGATTTGCTTCTGGTGTAATGATAGCTGCTTCAATTTGGTCTTTATTAATTCCTGCAATAGATTCTTATAAAAATGGTATATCAAAATGGGCAATTCCATCTATTGGCTTTTCAATAGGAATAATTTTCTTATTATTACTTGATATATTAATTCCACATGAACATTTAAATAAGGAAGAAGAAGGAATTGAAAATAAAAAGATTAGTGAAAAGTTAAAAATGTTTCTAGCAGTTACAATTCATAATATACCTGAAGGTCTATCTGTTGGAGTTGTTTTATCAGGTGCGTTTAATTCTGGTATTTCAATATCAGAAGCTTTAGTACTTTCTATAGGTATAGCGATACAAAATTTCCCTGAAGGTGCTATTATTTCCATGCCACTTAAAGGAATGGGATATTCTAAAATAAAATCGTTCCTATTTGGCTTTTTATCTGGAGTTGTAGAACCAATCGCATCACTTCTCGCCTTGTTTTTAACATCGATTACTTCAAAAATACTCCCTATTACATTATCTTTTGCAGGAGGTGCTATGGTATATGTTGTAATAGAAGAATTAATACCTGAAGCTAACACAGGTAAACACTCAAATCTACCTACAATTGGATTTGCGATTGGGTTTGTGTTAATGATGATTTTGGATGTAGCTTTGAGTTAATTTTAATTATATGGTAAAATAATAATATAAAGGTGGTGTTATTATGGAATATATTGTTACAAAAAGTTTAATTGATGGTTCTAAGAATTTTGGTAAGATTGTTTATAACAATCTACAAGAATGCTTAGATAAATGTGAAGAAGGATCAAACATTTACTTAAAAAATGAAACGTATTATGGTAAGTTCAAGGTATCTAAAAAGAATATTACCATTATTGGTATGGATGATTCTATAATAACATATGATGCTTATAACAAACTTAAAATTAGAGTAGAAGATGGTGGAGATGGTGAAAAAGTCTATGGCACAACAGGCAGCGCAACTTTCACTGTGAAACCTGAAGCGTCTAATTTTAAAATGTTCAACGTAACTGTTGAAAACACGCATAAAAAAGAAGATTCAAACACTAATGCAAGTGGAGATCAAGCAGTAGCTTTTAAAACAGAGAGCGTTAATGGTTATTATGAAGAATGTAAATTCTTTGGATATCAAGATACGTTATACACTTGTGGGAATGATAATGTCTTTAATAAGTGTACTATTGTAGGAACAGTTGATTTTATATTTGGTAATGGTAATACAATATTTGATAAATGTTATATCAATATAAAGTGTAATGAAAACAGTAGGACATATTTATGTGCCCCAAATACACTTACAACAAATACAATAGGTTTATTTTTCTATAACTGCATTATAACATCATTTAAAGAAAATGATGTGAATGTACTAGCACGTCCTTGGTTTGATAAAGGGATAGCTGAAGGAGTAGTTCCTCGTGCATTTTTCTATAAATGTAAGATGCCTTCAAACTTAGAACTTGGCATTTCTTTTATGAATAAATACAAAGAAGGGAAATATGAAATCTACTGGTATGAATGCGAAAAAGATGGTGAATTATATTCTAATATAGAAGATTCAAGAATTGTTGATTTCTATTTAAAAATTTATAATCAAAGAAGATAAAAAAAATAATCCAGTCAAACGACTGGATTATTTTATTAAACATGACATTCTAATGCAGTAACTGTATGATTAAAATAAGCATTGTCATGAGTTAATACATTGTATTTTTGGAAGAAAGAAGGATCATTTCTATCAAACCAAATATTATCAACTAAAACTGCAAAAGGAATAAGAGAAGAATTGAATGTACAATATGATTCTCTTGAAACAGTTTGTAATGCTTTATTACTTTCCCATTCTAGTGCAGCTTCCATATATTGTTCAGGTTGAGGTCCAAAATTAATATCACCCATCTTAGCAGTAGTAGCTTTTAAACCATTCTTTAAAGGTAAAACATTCTCAAACATTCCACCTGTTTTATGATAATCCCAACGTGAATTAGGATTATGTGTAGAAATAAAATCTCCATTTTCTTGCCATTCACCAGGGTAATGGAAAGTTTTTAATGCTTCTTGGAAAATACGTTCATCATCCCATGTAACTTTTTCATCCATTTCAGCAATTAGTTTTTTGTTTTGTTTAGATAATTCTTTGAATTTCTTTTTAGCCTCTTTAGTAGGCATCTTTTCAAACTCTTCCTTAGCATCTAAATATTCTTTGTAAGGACCAGATTCTTTTTTAGAAGTAATATCCTCTTTATAAGTTTCGATTAAATCTTTTTTAGTTGTTGCAAGATAAGGTGCAACCTCTTTATGTTTGTAATAAGGCTCTAATAATTTATCGATAGGAACCTTTGCATCTTTTTGTATAACAAGTAACAAGTAATCCATATTAATCTTCCTTTCTGTGTTCTCTTTTTCTTTCACTATACTAGTATAGTTTAACACATTTTTAATCTGAATGATAGCGTTTTAACGAAAAATCATACTTTTAACAATAAAGTCTTAAGAATATTCCAATAAAATGCATGATCGCACCACCAAGTACGAAGAAATGCCATATGAAATGGGCACCTTTTTTATTAAATACAAAGGGAATAATACCAATTGTATAAACTATTCCACCACCAAGTATGAACCAAAGAAGTGGTAAATTATATTTTATTAAATAAGGAATGAAAATAGCACCACACCATCCTAAAGTAATGTATAATCCAAAATTAATTACCTTGTGACGTCCCGGACCAAATATTGCGACATTTATTAAACCAAGTATTATTATGAACCATTGAATAGCACAGAATACTATAGAAATTGTGCTATGTATTGGGTACATAAATAATAAGAACATTGGTGTGAAAGTACCACCTATCAAAATATAAATAGAAGAATAATCAAATCTTCTTAAAATATGTTTAGCTAAATTATTTGGCAGTGCATGATATAAGCATGACATAGACATCATAAATATCATACTAAAACCATAAACATAGGCACAAAAATATTCTCTAAAATTAGATGCTTTAACAAGCATTAATACAAATCCTGCAATCGCAAGTAGTGCACCTACTCCGTGAGTTACAGCATTCCCTACTTCCTCAATAACAGATCTTTTAGGGGGAGAATTCTTTTTGTGTACTTTGGCACGATATTCTTTATACTCAATTATTTTTTGTTCATTTTGTTGTATATATTCTCTTTCAAGAAGACTTTCATCTAATTCTTGATTGATTTTTTCTAACTTTTTATCTTCTTTTTGTTTTTCTTTTAAAAGTTTTAATTCTTGTTTTTCATATTTTGTTAATTTTGCCATATAACCACCTAACATAATTATAAATAAAAGAGTCTTTAAATTCAATTTAATTTATTAAAATACTACCCACACATAATTAAATGTTTATTAAATTATTTAATCTTTTGTTAAAAAAAAGACTGATATTTCTATCAGTCATCATTATCAAAGTGGTGCGGGTAACAGGAATCGAACCTGCACTCCGGGGGAACTAGATTCTAAGTCTAGCGCGTCTGCCAGTTCCGCCATACCCGCATTTAATTATTGCATTGCTTTAAGCACTGCAGTTAGTATTATATATAAAAAAAGTTTCAATGTCAACAATAAATTTAAAAAAAGTTTAAAAAAATGGTATAATGAGCAATGAGGTGTAAATTAGATGAAAATTAAAGCATTATCTAACGTTTTAGCATTATTTTGCGTCTTTGTTTGGGGTGTTACATTTATATCTACTAAAGTACTTTTAAGATATTTTGATCCTACATCAATTTTAATATATAGATTAATAATATGTGTTGTATTTTTATTCATATTATCGCCTAGATTGTTTAAACTAGACAAAATTTTGCACGAAATATACTTTTTACTAGCAGGAGCTAGCGGTATAACTTTCTATTTTTTACTTGAAAATTTTGCAGTAAAATACACAAGCGCTACATCAGTTGGTATTATAGTAGCACTAGCGCCTATGTTTACAATGTTATTTTGCACTATTGCGTTTAAAGAAACAAAAATATCAATTAATTTAATAATAGGATTTATAATTGCTATAACTGGTATTGTATTAATGTCTTTAGATTCATTGAAAAATGATTCTAGCATTTCAGTAAAAGGAGTAGTGCTAGCATCAATGGCTATGTTATGCTGGGGCTTTTATTCCTGCTTTGTTAAAAAAATAAATAATTTAGGATATGATGGAGTAAAGGTCACAAGAAGAATTATGATATATGGCCTACTTTTATTAATCCCTTTCCATTTTATATTAAAAGGGGATTTTAATGTTTCAGCATTAAAGCATTATAAAGTAGTTTTAAATATATTATTTTTAGGCCTTGTAGCTTCAGCACTATGCTTTGTATTTTGGAATTATGCAGTACTACAAATAGGGCCTATAAAGTGTAATATATATTTATATTTATCACCAACAATAACAATGATATTTTCATGTATTATTTTGCATGAAAAAATTAATCTGTTAATTGTAATAGGAATGTTACTTAGCATACTAGGACTTTTTATATCAAGTAATTTATTATTCAAAAATAAATTGAAAGATTCTAACACTAGTGATAAAATTTCTTTAAGTGGTGAAGATAATGATACAAGTATTAACAAAGATGAAGGAAACTTATAAAGATATATACTCAAAACAATTTGAAGAATTGTTTAAAGATTATTTTGATGATTCAAAATATATTGATATTTTTTGTAGACAATATTATTCAATGTTAAAAAATGTTGAATCGATTGATTGTCTTTTAAAAATTCAAAATTATGAAGATGCGTTTACAATATTTAGAAAATATATTGAGACATACATATTATCTTTTTTTGTGATTAAGCACCCAAATTGTGCACATAAATTTATTGTTCATGATAAATATTTAACATTAAAGTCTCAAGGGGCATTAACATTCGAAGATAGAAAGTTCTATAAAGATAAACCGGATGGTTATCTACAATATGGATATATTGAAGAGTTTGTTGATCCAACAGCGGAAGATTTTAGATATTCTATTAGAACAGTCGCAGAAGTAACAGATATTCTTCCATATTATGAATGGTATAGAGTATCTAATAATTTTGTTCATAATAATACAACAAATCTATATGTTGAATCTGGTGAGGCGTACAATAAATTAAAACAAATGATAATTGAATCAACTGATAAGATGGTTGATTATCTAAAAGATATTATTAAAAAAATAAGTCTTAAGAATTTATATAATCAAACATAGGAGTATTTAAAATGAAAAAGAAATTAAGTGTGTTAATACTTAGTATAATTTTTATACTTTGTATTACATCATGCCGAAAGAAAAAAGATGATGATATCAAATTTTACATTTCTAATAATATAAGAGCGCTAGGTGTTGCGAATTTGTTAGATGAAGGTATAACATATAATGATAAAAAAATTGAATATATATTTGAAGAGGAATCTAAAATTGAAAAATATGTAAATAATGATGATTTTACATTTGCACTATGTCCTACAACTACAGCTGCACTTTCTCACAAAACAAATAGTAATGTAAAACTTCTTTTTAATACATCACATGCTAGTGCGTGTATTGTATCAAACAAAACATCGATTTCTTCTTTAACAAGTTTAGTTGGAAAAACTATTTATGTTGAAAAAGGATCAATCTCTAAGACATTACAATATATATTAAAAAATAATGAGATTTCATATTCAACAAGTGAATTAAAGGATGCTAGTGTTTATATAAAAGAAGTAAGTGATTCTAATCAATTAGTATCACTATTCACATCAAATGATGAAGTGATATCACTTGTAAGCGAACCTTATTTAACAAAAATATCAAATCTTTTTACAGTAAATATTGCAATAGATATACAAAATGAATATAAAAAGTTAAACAATTATTTCTATCCTGATTCATCAATCGTGGTGAATTCATCTTTTGCTGAAGAGAATGAAACATTTATTAATTCATTATATTCAACACTTAGTGGTTGCCAGTCTTATTTAGATAAGAATCATGATAATTTAAATGTGTTCTTTAATAATTTAGATTTAACAAATTTATCAGGTTTTTCTTATGATAAACAAACAATCGAAAGATTAAGGGTAGATGTTACTAAAGCATACTTTCATAAAGAAAATATTAATAATTATGTAGAAAATTTCACTAATTTAAAACTAGATGATGATTATTATTATGCTTTTTAATGGATTTTTATAATAAAAATCTAAATTTAATAAAAAATAGAATTATAATTTGACAAATATATATGATGATATTATAATTCTAATGTATTAATAAATAGAGGTAGCGATGTAAAAGAGTACTATTTGGAGAAGGCATTCAAAGATAAATAGGAAAGGTAATCATCGCCGAATAAGTATTTAAGGCATTATATACTTATGGGGTTATAGAGAATATCTATAAAACTCCCACATTATAAAAATGTGGAGGCGCTAGTTTATGATTCCATACATCAATAGGCGCCATATGGTGCCTTTATTTTTTTTCTAGGAGGTATATAAGAATGGAATTTAAAATTGGAAATTTCACATGTAGTGAATTAAAAGAAAAATATGGAACACCGCTTTATGTTTATGATGAAGCATTAATGAGACATATTATTAATCTATATAAGGATAATTTAAAATCAGATAAATTTGATACACTTGTATTATTTGCTTCAAAAGCATTTGCTTGTATGGCAATGTATAAACTTGTTCATGAAGAAGGAATTGGTTCTGATGTGGTTTCAGGTGGAGAGTTATATGCAGCTCTTAAATATCAAGAACCAGAAAAAATCTATTTCCATGGAAATAATAAGACTGAAGAAGAAATCGTAATGGGTATTAATGCTGGAGTTAATTTTGTTTGTGATAACTTAGGTGAAGCAAAAATGCTTGATGAAATTGCTTCAAGATTAAAGAAAAATGTAGAAGTATTATTTAGACTTAATGTAGGAGTTGAAGCTCATACTCATAAATTTATTGTTACAGCTCACGTTGATTCTAAGTTTGGTATGTTAATGGATTCAGAAGATTTAAAAGAATCTCTTGAGATTGTTAAGAATTCAAAATACTTACATTTAGCAGGATTCCATTCACATATTGGATCACAAATATTTGATCCAAGTGGATTCTATGCGGCTATCGATAAATTAGTTAATTATTTAAAGAATTTTGATGAAAAATTAATTTTAAATATCGGTGGAGGATATGGTGTTAAATATACTGATGAAGATAAACCTATTCCATATGACGAAATATCTAAGATGTTAATTAAACATACTGAAGATGCATTAGAGAAGAATAATGTAGGATTAAAGGCTTTAGTTATTGAACCAGGTAGATCTATAGTTGGTGAAGCAGGATATACATTATATACAATCGGTAATACTAAACAAACACCAAATAGAAAATATTATTTCATAGATGGTGGTATGGCTGATAATATAAGACCAGCCTTATACCAAGCAAAATATGATGCGATTATTGCAAATAAGATGGAAGCCCCAAAAACTGAAGTTGTAACTCTTGCAGGAAAATGCTGCGAAAGTGGAGATTTAATTATTGAAAATATTAAAATGGCTAAGGCTGAAAGAGGAGATATTGTATGCGTATTTACAACAGGAGCATACGGATATTCTATGTCTAGTCATTATAACAAGGCACAAACACCAGCAGTTGTTTTTGTAAATGGCGATAAATCTAGATTAGTAATCAAACGTGAAAGTTATGAGGATTTATATAGAAACGATTGCGAAGACTAAAAAAGGAAGGAAAAATTAAAATGATAAAAATTGAAGGTTCTATTGTTGCGCTAATTACCCCATTCAATGAAGATGGAAGTGTTAATTTAGACAAGTTAGGAGAATTAGTAGAATTTCATGTAAAAAACCATACTGATGCATTATGCATCTTAGGTACTACAGGAGAAGCTTCTACTATGGAATTCCCAGAAGAGGAGAAAATTGTACGTTATGTTGTAGAGAAAGCTGCCGGACGTATTAAGATTATAGTAGGAAGTGGATCTAACTGCACTGCGACTGCGATTGAATATACTAAAAAGTATGGAAATATGGGCGCAGACGCATTACTTGTAATCACACCTTATTACAATAAAACTAATGAAAGTGGTATGATTAAACATTTTACAGCAGTTGCGGACGCATCTCCAAAACCTATTATTATGTATAATGTACCAGGAAGAACAGGATGCTCAATTTCTGTTCATGCTGTTGAAGTTCTATCTAAACACCCTAACATAATTGGAATAAAAGAAGCATCAGGAGATCTAACTTATGCAGGTAAGATTGCTAGATACTTAAATGATGAATTTAGAATGTATTCAGGAAATGATGATATAATTGTTCCACTATTATCTTTAGGAGCTTCAGGTGTAATCTCTGTGTGGGCTAATATTATGCCACAAACAGTTCACGATTTAGTATTTGATTATTTAAATGGTGATGTTAAAAAAGCACGTGATACACAATTAAAATATCTTGATTTAATCCATAATTTATTCTTAGAAACAAATCCAATCCCAGTTAAGTGTGGAATGAATTATCTAGGATTTAATGTAGGACCATTAAGATTACCACTTGATAATATGAGTGAAGATAAATTTAATGTATTAAAGAAAACTCTAGATGAAGTTAAGGGGATAATGTAATGATAAATACAGCACTTGTAGGATATGGAGCAATGGGACAAATTGTCCATAAAAATTTCACATCTGATATGAATCTTGTTGGTAAGGTTTCAATTGGTGAACTTACATCCCTTGAAGAAATTAATGATAAGATCGATGTAATAATTGATTTCTCTAACCCAGCAAATCTAGATATGATTATAGATTTTTGCAAGAAAAATCATACACCAGTAGTAATTGCGACTACAGGATTTTCTGATGAACAAAAAGAGAAAATCAAGGATTTAGCTAATTATGCGCCTGTATTATGGTCATCTAATTATTCTTTAGGAGTAATTTTATTAAATAGATTAGTTCGTGAAATAACACCAATTTTAAAAGATTCTTTTGATATTGAAGTTATAGAAGCACATCATAATAAAAAAATAGATTCGCCATCTGGTACTGCTAAAATGCTTGTTCAATCAATCAAAGAAGCTAAAGATTTTAAAATAGTAAACGGACGTGAAGGTGTATGTAAAAGAGATCCTTATAACGAGGTCGGAGTACACTCAGTTCGTGGTGGTACAATCGTTGGTGAGCATGAAGTAATTTATGCTGGAAACGATGAAATTATTACTTTGAAACATAGTGCACACTCAAAAGCAATCTTTGCGGTAGGAGCTATTAAAGGTGCATTATGGCTTTTAAATAAAGAAAATGGCCTATATAATATGGAAGATGTATTATTTGGTGATAATAAGTAAATGGGATTAACATCCCATTTTTATTTTTTAGTGTTTTTTATAAAAAAATAGTGTATAATAAATTTATACATGAGTTATGGAGGACTTTATAATGTTTAAAAAGAAAAAGAAGAACGAATTAGAAACAGTTGATGCGACTGATTCAATTAAAGAAGAAGTTGCTGAAAAAGAAAAAATAGAACCTGAAGAAGAAAAAGAAGAGGAAGAAGTTAAAGAGGAGCCTACAAGATTTGAAAAAAGAGAGGCCAATGGTCCTTTTAAAGGATTAGGATGGGTAGCTAAACTTGCGGCAGCCGCTATTTTAATAGCTCTTGTTATTACAATGGCTGTAAAATTTGATGATGCTCAATTAATTGTTATTACAATAACAGGTGCTTTCATTACCCTACTTTGTCTTGCAAGAATTATTTTCTATTTCATTAATAGAAAGAAATATACAAAGAAATTTAAAATTTTAAATATTGTTGAAATCATAGTTGATGCTCTATGCGGAATATTCCTTCTTGTATGTGGAATATATTATCAAAATAATTCAGATAAAGCATCTAAATTTGTTGATTTCTTACAAGAAAATTATCGTTTCTTTGTAGGTGTTGTTATATACCTTCGTGGTGCACTTCATTTCTTTGCGACAGCATTCTTCAAACACAAGAGCACAATTACAAATTATTTTTTAAATCTAATATTTGTAACTCTTGGAACATTCTGTATTGCATATGAATTCACATTAAAACAATTCGTTATTGTTATAATTGTTGTTGCTGCACTTTCTTGCCTATATCTTGCAGTTGATGGAATTAAAGGTGCTATTAACTACTGGAATGGTGGAAATGATAATAGACCTCGTAAAGAGAAGAAAAAGGATAAAAAGAAAAAGGAAGAAATTCCAGCTGGTGTTTATGAGCCAGAAAAACAAGATCAAGCAATAGTTTCCTAATAATATTTTATAAAAAGCCGATATATTTGTATTGGCTTTTTTATTATTGAAAAAAACAAGTATAACAAGTATAATAGTTTATTATATGGAGGAATTAAAAATGTCAAATTATAATTTTAAAGTTGGAATTATTGGTGCCACTGGAATGGTTGGTCAAAGATTTATTACTATTTTGAAAAATCATCCTTGGTTTCATATAGAATTATTAGCTGCATCTAGCCGTTCAGCTGGTAAAAAATATGTTGAAGCAGTTGGAAATAAATGGGCTATGGATGAAGCTATACCAGAAAGTGTAGAAAATATGGTAGTGCTTGATGCAGAAGCTGATGCAGAAGAAATTGCGTCTAAAGTTGATTTTTGTTTCTGCGCTGTAAACATGAAGAAAGATGAAATTAGAGCATTAGAAGAAAAATACGCTAAATTAGAATGCCCTATAGTATCAAACAACAGTGCCCATCGTCATACTAAAGATGTTCCTATGATTATCCCTGAAATTAATCCTGAACATTTAGATATAATCGCATCACAAAGAAAACGTCTTAATACTAAGAGAGGATTTATTGCAGTAAAATCAAATTGTTCTCTACAATCATATGTACCTGCCTTAGCACCTCTTAAAGAATTTGGAATTGAAAGTGTATTTGTTTCAACATATCAAGCTATATCAGGAGCTGGAAAAACATTTGAAACAATGCCTGAAATTATTGATAACTGCATTCCTTACATCGGGGGAGAAGAAGAGAAATCTGAAGTTGAACCACTAAAGATTTTTGGACATATTGAAGGAGACGAAATTAAAGATTTAGATCCTAAAGAACTTCCTATTTCTGCTCAATGTGTTCGTGTTGCAGTATCAAACGGACATCTTGCGACAGTTTTTGTAAAATTTAAAAATACTCCTTCAAAGGAGACTATAATCAAATTATGGCGTGAGTTCAGTGGAGAACCACAAAAGTTAAACTTACCAAGTGCTCCTAAACATTTCTTAACTTATCTTGAAGAAGATAATAGACCTCAACCAAAACTAGATAGAATGACTGAGGGTGGAATGGGTGTATCCTTAGGTAGACTTAGAGAAGATAATATTTTTGATTATAAATTCGTAGGATTTTCTCATAATACCTTACGTGGAGCTGCAGGTGGAGCTGTACTTTTAGCTGAACTTTTAGCTGCAAAAGGATATTTTGATTAAAATTTAAATGTAAAGC
>CAVCDW010000053.1:0-35310 GCA_963601055.1 Elusimicrobiaceae bacterium | reverse complement strand
ATTTTATATTATAAATTATAAATTTTAATATTAAAGATTCATTACGATTTTTAATTATAGATTTCTACAATGATTTATTAAAATCATACTATTATTTATAAAATGTATAATAAAAATGTAAAATTAAATAATTTTTATTACATATTGTGGTACAATGAAGTAGTTCAATAGATGAATTTAAAAAGAATAATTTATTTTCTTTTTGAAAGGAGATTTAAATGATAGAATTAAAAAATGTCTCTAAATACTATACATCAAATGGTGTAACAAATAAGGGACTTATTGATGTTAATTTGAAGTTAAATAAAGGGGAAATAGTCGCAATTACTGGTGAATCTGGATCAGGTAAATCAACACTTTTAAATGTTATTACTAAAATAGATTCATTTGATGAAGGTGAAATATATTATAAAGGTAATGAAACATCTTATTTTTCAATTGATGATATGGATCAATTTAGAAAAAATAAGATAGGTTTCATTTTCCAAAATTATAATATTATTGATTCATATACAGTTCTTGAGAATGTAATGTTACCTTTAATTATAAATGGTGCATCAAAACTTGACGCTAAAAAAGAAGCACTTGAAATAATAAAGAAAACAGGACTTTCACATAGAACAAGAAGTAGAGGATCAAAATTATCAGGTGGAGAAAAACAAAGATGTGTAATTGCACGTGCTCTTGCGTCAAAATCTGAGATACTTGCATGCGATGAACCAACAGGAAATCTTGATTCAAAAACTAGCGAAGATATCATAAATTTAATAAAAGAAGTCGCAAAAGATAAACTAGTTTTAATTGTAACTCACAATTATGAACAAGTAAAAGATATTGCGACAAGAAAAATAAAAATAGAAGATGGAAGAGTTGTTGAAGATTTAAAGTTTAAAGAAGTAGAAGATAATGAAATAGATGAGACTATTGACTTAGATTATAAGCCGATTGCATCTAAAATTAACACTCGTATTGCCTGCAATAATTTAACATCAACTCCTAAAACTTCATTTTTAATTGGCTTGGTTTTACTATTTACGTGTATTATTTGTTTGTTTTTATATCAAATGATATATACAAGTAATAAAGAATTGAAATCGTCTGATACTTTTTCATATGGAACTTCAGATAAACTTGTAGTAAATGATATAGATCATAAAGTACTTACAAAAGATAATTTAGAAAAGATTAGCGATAATTATTACATAAATGAATTTTATTTATTAGACACAAAGGAATGTTTTATTGATAAAACTTTTGAATATGATGAAAAATATGTGGATTTTTTTTATGAACCATATATAAAAGATTTTAAAATGATTTTTGGAACTAAAGATACAAAGGATACAAGTGAGATTGTTTTAGCATTAAGTTCAAAATATTATACTAAAAAAGACGCTAAAAAATATTTAGGAAGAAAAGTAATAATCGATGAATATAAAATGTCATTTAATGTAGTTGGTGTAGGACTTTCAGATAATATTAAAACAAAAGACTTTGCGATGACTAACAATAAATTAATACACACTATTTTTAAGGTAGAGGCTATGATGAATGTTTCTACAAAAACTTCAAATACTGATAGTATTAGTTTTGAGTATGATTTAGATAGTAAAACAACGCTATATGTAAATAGTGAAACTCAAACATTTGATGGCTTTAAATATTTTAACCAAACTATGTTAGATTTATCATCTAAAAGAGTAGTAGATAAATATATTGATAAAGATGTTATTTTAAATGTTGGAGGAGATATATTTGACTCAGAAGTTTGTTTTGAAGCTTCATGTTATGGAAAAAATTCAAAAATGGAGAAAGCCGCTTCAAAATTAGATTACTATACTATAAATACAAATTCATTTACTACATTAAGTAAATATAGAAAAATACTTAAGAATTTTAGGACATACTTATCTCTTGTAGGTGGAACTTTAGTAATGGTAATTGTTTATTTTATAACATATGCAATTCTTACTGTTATATTTAAATCAAAACAAGAATCATATAATATTTTTAGAACCCTTGGTGTTACTAAGAAGGATATGAGCCATATAGTAAGAAAAGAAACGATGGTATCATTTACATTTGTGAGTGTATTCTCGATTTTATTAATGTTAATCCTAGGAAATGCATTAAAGGAAGTTTCATTCTTTAGTACGTTCCAATCATTTAATATAGTAGTTATAATTTTATATTTTGCTGTAATGTTAGCGATGGGATTGTTAGTATCTAGAAGATTTAATAAGAAATTATTCAACTTCACTGTAAGAGAGAAATTAAAGGTGGCGAAGTAATATGATCAAAATAAAAAATGTTTCAAAATATTTTAATAAAGGTAAATCAAACGAAATTCATGTAATAAATGATACAACCCTTGATCTTCCTGATAAAGGTCTAGTCACTCTTCTTGGTGAATCTGGATCAGGTAAAACAACACTACTTAATGTTATAGGTGGACTTGATAAATTTGATTCTGGTGAGATAGATTATGGAGATGCCAAATTTAATAAATATAAATCCTCAAGTATCGACAATTATAGAAGTAATAATATAGGCTGTATATTTCAACACTATAATTTATTGCTTGATAGAACAGTTTATGACAACCTAAGCCTTCAATTAGATATAATTGGTATTAGTTCAAATGAAGAACAACAAAAAAGAATTAAATATGCGCTAGAAGCTGTAGGTCTTTATAAGTTTAGAAAAAAACTTGCAGGACAACTTTCAGGTGGACAAATGCAAAGAGTTTCAATCGCAAGAGCTTTAGTTAAAAAGACAAAAATATTAATTGCGGATGAACCAACAGGAAATCTTGATTCAAAAAACTCTGTTGAAATAATGAATATACTAAAAAATATTTCAAAAATAGCTTTAGTAATACTAGTAACACATGATAAGGTGCTTGCGGAATATTATTCAGACCAAATAGTTGAAATTAAAGATGGTAAAGTTATAAATATAAGAACTTATACGGAAAAAAACTATGAAAATATTAAAAATAGACTAGACTATAAAGTATATTTAGGCGATATGCAAAAGTTAGAAGATGGAGACAAAATTAAAACCGTTGTTTATTCTAATGAAGAAAATCCAGATATTAATCTGACTTTAGTAGAAATTAATGGTACATATTATATAAAATCTAATGTTTTAATCAAAAATATTGAAGATGCAAACGTAGAAATCGTAGATTCAAAATCAGAGGAATTAGAGACAAATCAAATAGAAGATAATTTTAATTTTGACTATTCTTTTTATAATGATGAAAAGAAAAGTAATTGGTTTAAAAGGGTTAGACATGAAATTGCAGAAGCTTATGTTTCAAATAAAAAAACATCTAAAAGATCTAAACTTTTAAAAATTGCGCTGTTTGTAATAGGTTGTATATTCTCGATTGCTGTATTTAATTTCTATTCATACAACAATGTATCAACATCAAGTCTAATAAAGGATGATTATGCATATAAAATTACAACTAAAGAACTAGAAAGTCTAACAGGTGGAAATACGTATGATACTTTAGAAAACAAAATATCTTTAGGAAATCGTACAAATATACTATTTTATTATAATAAGAATTCTTACTTATATGAATCTGATAGTTATTCTACATATATTTTCCAATATCAAAATGTTTCAGATGAAGGTCTTTTAATGGGTGAAGCTCCTAATAGTGATAATGAATTCGTTGTTGGAAAAAAACTTGCGGATAAACTACTTAAGAAATTTAAATTTTCTAACTATAATCAATTGAAAAATATTTCAATTGGTATGTCATATACTAAATGGACATCAATTTGTGGAGTTTCAAGAAAGAATACAGAAGCAATTTATGTAAATAGTTTAATAATCAAAAACTATGTAGTTGATAAAGAATTTAATCAATATGGTGGAATTGTTACAAATGAGAATTATAAGGTACTAGGAGGAGAAGACGTAAAGACTGCAGATTCAACAACGTATGCTCCACTTATGTTTATTTTAAACAGTGAGTTATATGATATTTCATTAGATTATGACACACATAAAGATGAACTTCATACTTCAGCCACAAATTTCGAAGAATACTTAGAAAAAAATTATAATTATGGTAAAATTTTAAAACTAGATGATTTAGATTATAAAATTGTATCTTATGGAGTTTTGACTGATAAAGATGGTAATATTAAAGTAAATGATAATGTAATTTTTAAAGATTTTACATATACAGATTATTTATATAAAGATAAAGATACATATTTAAATTTTAGGAATGCAGATTGTGACATTATAGATGCTGATTATTCTCTTTATACTCAAAGTGATATATCTAACTTTAGTATTTTAGAAGGTGGATTTAAGAAAGTTAGTGAAAATCATGTAGCTGCCTTAGCACCTTATTATAGTAACCTTTCAATTGGAGATACTAGAAAAGTACAAATGCACTATAGTGGAGATGGTATTACTGGTTCAGCAACAAAAACTATAGAAGTTGTAGGATATTATAACTTTAATGATCCTAGTCAAACTCATGGTAATGGACTTTGGGAATGTATAATTGTTCAAGACTTAGATATTGCAGCTCTTTGTATAACGACAGATACATATATAGAAATTAATGATAATGCAAAAAATTATGTTAAAGATAGGGGAATTAATTTATCTTTAAACGCTTATGAAAAAGAGTATAAAGACCTTAAAAAGGAACAATCTAGACTTCTAAGAAGTTCTCTTATTGAATCAGCCGTTATGCTTGGTATTTGTATGGTATATATGTATTTTACAATGAGAAGTAGAATGATATCTGATATATATGAAATCGGTGTATTACGTAATATTGGCGCATCTAAGGGAAAAGTTATTGAAAAATATGCGATAATATCTACGATATCATGTCTTACAACATCATTTATAGGATATTTGTTAAGTATTATCATATTTGGAGTTGGAATTGGAAAAATTCAAACAGCATTGGGTAATAATTATAATATATTCCTTTCAATATACCCATATCTTGGAGGATTCTTATTACTATTAATATCTATTGTATTTGGAATTCTACCTATTTATCTTTTATTAAGAAAAACTCCAAGTGGAATTAGTTCAAAGTATGATATTTAAAATGAATAATATTAGCGGGTTTTATCCCGCTTTTATTATTTTTATTTTATATTTTATTTTAGTCGATAACTAACTTTTTGATTGACTTTTTAATTTTTATAAGTAGAATAATATTAGGTTCTAAAAAGAACTAAATTTTTTGTCAAATGGTTAGTCTATGCTAACTAAAGGAGGATATATGAGTTCATCTGAATTAAGATATTTAATAGCTTTAAACGAACTTACTAAAGAATTAGAAAATGTTAAACAAACTGATGTCGCAAAAAAACTTAATGTTTCAAAGGTGAGTACATACAATGCTTTAGAGCGCTTGCGTGAAAAAGGTTATATTGAAAAGAATGAAAGAAAAATTGTTTTAACAGAAAGTGGTAAAGAAATATTAAATGAATATATGACAATAATATGTTTTATATCTAGACATTTAACTCACCACTGTGGAACTAAAGAGGAACAAGCAAATGAGGATGCGATAAATGCTGCTTGTGCTGTATCAGATGATACACGTAATGGTCTTGCGAATTATATCGCAGAACAAATGAAAGGATTATAAAATGTCTAAAGAATATAAACATTGGAATAAAGAAAAGAAATTAATTCCTGTAATGATCAGAATGTATTGCAGAGGTAATCATAAAAATCTAAGAAAAAAAGAAGGATTAAAGAAAAAAGAAGTTTGTTCTTGTTGTAAAGAATTAACAGATTATGCAGAGTTTAGACTTGATAAATGTCCTTTTAAAAAGAACAAGGGATTTTGTTCTTATTGTAAAATTCATTGTTATAAACCAGAATATCAAAGTGAAATGAAAAAAGTCATGAAATATTCAGGGCCAAGAATGCTTTTAACACACCCTGTGTTTGCACTTTCTCATGTTGGCGCAATGTTAAAACATAAAAAACAATTAAAAAAACAAGAAAAGATGAATGAAAATAAATAATAAGGAGTAAAGTATGATAGATAAGGAATTATTTAAACTTATTGGTTCAAATAAAAAATATATTTTTATCGCAGTATTTTTGCAAGTAATAGGTTTACTCATGAATGTTTTAATAACGGCTAGCGTTTGTTATGCAGTCTATTTACTTACAAAAGATTCTAAGAATATTAATTATATTTACCCGTTAGTAGGGGCTGTAGTAGGAATTGTTTGCAGATATATTTGTTCTAGATTAACAGGGGATATAAAAGATAGACTTGGAAGAAGTGTTAAAAAAGATCTTAGAGAAAAAGTATACAATAAAATTGTAAAACTTGGTGTAAAAAGTACGGATGATATGAGTATGTCTGGTTTAACACAAGTTTCAGTCGAAGGTGTTGAACAACTAGATCTTTATTATTCTTCATATCTACCTCAATTCTTTTTTGCGATGATTGCGCCAATTGTTTTATTTATAATATGTGTTTGGATTGATTGGAGAACATCACTCGTTCTTATTGCATGTGTTCCACTAATTCCTGTTTCAATTGTAGCTGTTAGTAAATATGCTAAAAGAATATTTGCTAAGTATTGGGGAAAATATACATCGATGGGTGATAAATTCCTTGATAGCGTTCAAGGATTAAAAGAACTTAAGATATTTGAGGCAGATGCGGCACAACATAAAAAAATAAACGAGAGTGCAGAAGAGTTTAGAGTAATTACTATGAAAGTTTTAGTAATGCAGCTTGCGAGCACTACAATAATGGATTTAGTAGCTTATGGTGGTGCAGGTATTGGTATTGCGCTTGCGATATCAGGTGCTGCATTCTCTGGACTTAATCCTATAGCTAGCTTATTCTTGTGCTTGGTCTCAGTAGAATTCTTCCTACCACTACGTGCATTTGGTTCAGCATTCCATGTTGCGATGAATGGTGCTAGTGCTGGTAAAAAAATAATATCGCTTTTAAATGCACCAGATCCAGTTTGGGGATTAGATGAGGTAGATAGTAAGGAAATTAAATTAAACAATATTACTTTCTCCTATGATGGTAAAAGAGATGTATTAAAAGATGTTAATATGACTTTCAAAGACAAAGGAATGTGCGCAATTGTTGGTGAAAGTGGATGCGGAAAATCTACAATAGTTAATATGCTTGTAGGAGCATTTCGCCCACAACAAGGCTCAGTTTTAATTGGTGATAAACCACTTGAATCTTTATCTAGAGAAAATTGGTATCATACTTTATCTGTTGTAAGTTATAATACCTATATTTTTAATGAAAGTGTAAGAGATAACTTTAAAATGGCTAAAAAGAATGTGCAAGACTTTGAAATATATGATGCACTAGAAAAAGTAAATTTAAAAGAATTTATTTTAGAAAATGGAGGTCTAGATAAAGTTATCACAGAGGATGCTTCAAATATATCTGGTGGACAAAAACAACGTTTAGCACTTGCGATTGCTCTTGTTTCTAATAAATCAATTTATGTTTTTGATGAAGCTACTTCAAATATTGATATTGATAGTGAAGCAATTATTATGAAGAATATTAAATTACTATCTGAAGAAAAGAGTGTTATAGTTATTTCTCATAGACTTGAAAATGTTGTTCCTGCAGATACTATTTACTATATGGAAGATGGAGAAATAAAGGAAATTGGAACTCATAATGAACTTATGGATAAACAAGAGGGGTATGCACATCTTTATACTGCTCAAAAAACACTTGAACAAGCTTATGTGGAGGTGAGATAATGGCTAAAAATAAAAAAACTTTAAGAAGAAGTGGTGCTAAGATTATGGCAAGCTTAATTGTTCTACTTGGAAGTTTGTCATACATTATGGTTCTAGCTGTTATAAACGGAAGTTTAGGCTTTGTTTGCGCAATGGGAGTAACTATTTTTGGTTCTGTTGGTGTTGCGAAAGCCCTTGGAGAAAGTATAGCGTTATCATATGGATGGATTATAACTCTTACAATAGGTTGCGGTCTTTTAAGAGGAATACTTCGTTATTTTGAACAATATTCAAATCACTATATTGCGTTTAGATTACTTGCGGTTTTAAGAGATAAAATATTTGGCGCACTAAGAATTTTGTGTCCTGCAAAACTTGAAAGTAAACAAAAGGGAAGCATTATTGCGATGATTACATCAGACATAGAAACATTAGAAGTTTTCTATGCTCATACAATTTCACCAATTTGTATAGCAGTTATTGTATCTTTATCAGTATTTTTATTTGTAGGATTTATTTCTAGTTGGTACCTTGCATTAGTGGCTTTATTAGGATTTATATTTATAGGTATAATTGTTCCACTTATATCATCAAATAAACTTAAAGAAAGTGGTGTAAAATACCGTGCGGAATTTTCATCGTTTAGTGCTTATTTCCTTGATAGTATAAAAGGAATTAAAGATATTGTTTTAAACAATGTAGGTGATGAAAGAGAAAAAGAAGTAAATAAACGTTCAACTGACATGTTATCTGAAACAAAAAAGATGAAACATAATATTACAAAAGCAGGTTCTTTAATTGAACTAACTGTATCTGTTTTTATATTAATAACACTTGTTGTAGGTATTATTCTTGTTAAAAAAGATATGTTATCACTTGGAAGAATGATAATTGGAATGGTTACAGTATTCTCATCATTTGGACCAGTAATTGCTGTAGCGTCGCTTCCAGGAAACTTAACGCAAACATTTGCGAGTGGAGATAGAGTGCTTAACCTTCTTCAAGAAAAGCCAATGGTTGATGAAGTTAAGGATGGTAAAGATTTCACATATGAAAATCTTAACGTAAATGATTTGAGTTTTAGCTATGATGAAAACACAGAAGTATTAAAAGATATTAGCATGAATGCTAAAAAAGGTGAAATAATTGGAATTGTAGGTGAAAGTGGTTGTGGTAAATCTACATTTTTAAAATTATTACTTAGATTTTGGGATAAAAGTAGTGGAGAAATATCTTATAACGATATAGATATTACAAATATTAATACTAATTCTTTATTAAAAAATGTAACAATGGTTTCTCAATCGACTTATTTATTTGAAGAAACAATTGAAGATAATCTTCGTATTGCGAAATCTGACGCAACAGAAGAAGAAATCATAAATGCTTGTAAAATGGCATCAGTACATGATTTTATAATGTCTTTACCTGACAAATATCAAACTGAAGTTAAAACATTAGGTGATAATCTATCTGCTGGAGAAAAACAGCGAATTGGTCTTGCAAGAGCATTCCTACGTGGAAGTGAATTAATACTTCTTGATGAACCTACAAGTAATGTTGATAGTATTAACGAAGGTATTATATTGAGTGCATTAAAAGAACAAAAGAATAGAAAGAGTATTATATTAGTTTCTCATAGAGAATCTACAATGGCAATTGCGGATAGAATATATAGAGTTAGTGATGGTGTTATGGAGGAAGTTAGGTAAGTGGAGAACGAAAAGAATTTAAGTGAAATTGAAGAAGCTGCTTTAGCACTAATTAAGAACACAGAAGAAAATATTAAAGAGAATAATGTTGAAATTATAGATAAAGAAGTAGTAGATGATAAAGATGATAAAGCCTTTAAAAAATATAAAATAAAGGATATTGTTTTTTTAGCAATCATTACCGGTTGTACACTTATTACAGGAGCGGTTATGCCACTGCTTGTAAACGTACCTTTATTTGGTATAGTTCAACTTGGGCTTGGCCTTCAATTCTCAATATTCCCTGTCATTGGTATGATGAAAGTAAGAAAAGCAGGATCTTTATTTTTTCAATCATTATTCATATCCGTATTTTTAATATTCATGTTCCCACCTATGGCCCTAATTGTGTTTTGTGGAATAATTGCAGAAGCACTTTCATTACTTATTTTTCATGGATATAAAAATGATTGGGCGTGTGTATTATCTACTACAATCTATATGCCATTAACACTTCCTTTAATGTATATTTATTACAATGCTTTTTACACAGTAAAAGGTGATGAAAAGAAAGCAACTTCAATGTTTCTTGCAGGAACTAATATAGGTGTAATGATTGGAATTAGTATTGCAGTAGTAGCTCTTTGTTTCGTGGGATCTGTCGTTGGAATGCTTATATCAAGAGAACTTAAAAAGGCTGGGGTGCTTAAAAAATGAAATTTTGGTCTTTTAAACAAAAATTATATCCAGTATTCGTATTTTTAGTAAGTTTATTTTTAATAATCTTTGGCCTTTATATGGCTAAAAATATAAAATGTTCTTATTTCTTACTAGGATGTTTTATATGGTTTATGTTGTTTGGGTGTTATAAAGAATGTCTTAGAGTTTTACCTATATATATAATTTTTGGTGGATGTTTTGCGTTAATTGCTTATTTTGTAAATGATAAGGATATAGATGCGTCAATTGCGATGGCTAATAGATTTGGCTCAATATTTCTTGCGGCAGCTTTAGGAATGAGTGTTGAACCTCAAGATATGACACGTAGTCTCCAGGCACTAAAATGCCCTAGAGGTATAACTTTGGGAATGCTTATTGCGACCTCATTTCCACCTGTTTTAGCAACTGAGATTAAAAGAGTAAGAGAAGCAATGAAAACACGTGGTGCAGGAAGTATTTTAAATCCTAAAATATTTTATAGAGCATTTTTAATACCTTTTGTAATGAGACTTGTAAATATTTCAGATACACTTTCACTTTCGGTTGAAACACGTGCCTTTTCTCTTGAAAAAAAACCATACACAGTATATAAAAAAGAAATTTTAACTATTTCTGATTTAATATTTATTTTTGGGATTGCGGCTGCTGCTACAATAACGGTGATTTTATGATAGCTTTAGAACTTAAAAATGTAGATTTTTCATATGACTCAAAAGTTAACGTTTTAAACAATGTAAATATCAAACTAAATTATGGAAATGTTAACCTTATTGCAGGATCTTCAGGAGAAGGTAAAAGTACACTTTTATATATTATGAGTAGTATTATACCAAATATTACTGATGGAATACTAAGTGGTGATGTGCTAATAGATGGTATAAGCATTAAAGGTAAAAAACTAGGTGAAATATGTAAAAGTGTTGGTGTTGTGCTACAAAATGCTGATGAACAAATTATTCAAAAAACAGTAGAAGATGAAATATCATTTGGTTGTGAAAATTTAGCTTTTAAACCAGAAATAATTGAAAAACAAATTAATATTGTATGTAATCTTCTAAAACTTGATAAAAAATCATTAAGTCGTAAATTATCAGGTGGGCAAAAACAAAGACTTATTACTGCATCAACTCTTGCGATGGGACAAAAGATAATAATTTTAGATGAACCACTCGCAAACCTTGATACTAATTGTGCTCAATTGCTTATGTCTTTGTTAAAAGTGCTTGCAAAATCAGGATACGCAATTATAGTTATTGAACACAGACTTGATATGGTGCTACCATATGTTGATAGGGTATTTCATGTTTCAAATAAAACTGTTAATGAAGTTTTTGATAAAGAAAGTTATTTAAAAGAACAATCAATACCAATTGTAGATACGTGTAAGGAATTTATTGAAACAGATCCACTCTTCACACTAAAAGACATATCTTTTAAGCTAAAAGAAAGAAGTATACTAGATGGTGTTAACTTTAGTATATTAAAGGGATCTAGAACAGTTCTTCTTGGTGAAAATGGTTGTGGGAAAACAACATTACTAAGATTAATATCAAGACTTGAAAAGCCTACTAGTGGTAATATTTATCAAAATATTAATGAAAAATTTGGACAAAAAAATAAACATAACAAAAAATGGTATAAGAGTGTTGGAGTAATATATCAAAATCCTGATTATCAACTTTTTATGCCTACAGTTGAAAAAGAAATTAAATTTAATGCATACTCAGATGAATATGCTGATAAAATAGCAGAATTATTTAATATAAAACATTTGTATCAAAGACATCCTCAATCATTATCTGAAGGACAAAAAAGAAGAGTATCGATTGTATCAGTACTTTCTACAAAACCTGAAGTTTTAATCTTAGATGAACCAACAGTTGGTCAAGATTATAAAGGGTTATGTCAAATGGTTGAAGTATTAAATAACATACATGAAGAGACTAATAACACTATGATAGTAGTAACACATGACTTACGTTGTGCAAAATCTTTATGCGATATATCTATATGGATTAAAGATATGAAAACATATAAAAGTGGTGGTAAGGAACTTATAGGTGAATTCTTTAGTACACTTGGTAAATAAAAATTTGAAATTAATAAATTTTTATTGAATATAGTATAATTCTATTGACTAAAAAAATCAGATTTGTTATTATATTTAACGGTTAGATTAAACTAACAAAATGTATGATATTTACCGCTCATTTTGGGCGGTTATATAAAAGTTTTTGGTTAGCATAGACTAACAAAATATCACCGCTCGTTTTGGGCGGTAATAAAATACAAAATAGTTAGCATAGACTAACAAAATTAAAGTAGAAGGTAAGGAGTAAATATAATGCTGTTAAAATTAAAAAACATCGGAAAAATATATGACAGCAACGATATACTTACAATCGGTATTAGAGGAATCAATCTTGAATTCTCTTACAATGAATTCGTAACTATTGAAGGTGAAAGTGGTAGTGGTAAATCTACACTTTTAAACGTTATTGGCGCAAACGATAGTTATGAAGAAGGAGAGCTTTACATAAATGGTGAAGAGACATCGCATTATGGAACTTCTGAATGGGAATTGTATCGTGAAAAATATATCGCAACAGTCTTTCAAGATTTTAATATTATAGAAAACCTTACCGTGCTTGAAAATGTTGAACTTGCGTTGCTTAGGATAGAAGATAAAAAGAAACGACGTGACATAGCTAAGTCTCTTATAGAACGTGTTGGTCTATCTAAACAAACAAAACAACGAGGTAGTAAACTTTCAGGTGGAGAAAAACAACGTACAGTAATAGCACGTGCCCTTGCTAAAGATGCGCCTATTATACTTTGTGATGAACCGACTGGAAATTTAGATGTTAAATCTTCTAGAGAAATTTCTAAATTACTTAAAGATGTATCAAAAGATAAACTTGTTATAGTAGTTACGCATAACCCTGAATTTTTTGTGGAGTATGCGACAAGAAGAATTACTATATTAGATGGTTCTGTTAAAGAAGATAGAGTTATTGAAAAAGTAGAAGATAATGAGTCTATTGAAATTTTAGATATAAACACAAGTAAAAAGAAAAACATTAAAGATATGCTTCACATTGGTTTCATGAATTATAAAAGTAGACCTAAATTTACTGCAATGATGAGCTTTGCGCTTCTTGTTTGTGCTATCACATTGTTTGTTGTCTTATCTATGTTTGGAAGTACTCTAATTAAGCCTGTAACAAATTCACTCGATGATGTCTGTGTGGATGGAAAGGTAATTGTTTCAAGTGAAAATGGAAAACTTACAAATGAAGATTTAGATGAAGCGGCTTTTAAAACAAACGCAGGTTTTTATCTTTTAGATAAAGATTATTCAGAATTTGCGGTAACTATTCCTAAAAGAAGTGGGATGTTAAAAGAATATAGTATTACTTGTATGTATGCGCCATATAAATACAATTTAAAACAAGGTAAAGCTGTGCTTGTGATGCCTAAATCAATGGAAAAAGATAAAGATGAAATAGTAAAAACATTTATTGATGCAAATACTGGACTAGAAAATATTAGTGTTAAAACCACTTTAAAATCCGATTCCTTAGAACTTTATTTATCACACGATGATGCAGAAAATAATGGAATTAAAATTAAATCAGTTTACACTACAATGAAACTTGGTGAAACAAAGGTTACGGTTTATGCATTTGAAAAAGATGAAAGTGTTGAAAGTGGTAAAGTAAATCTTGTTAATTCTAGTACTTATCAAGCAACTAAATATACTGCAGTATTTAGTATAAAGTCTAATAAATCTTATGAAGTATCTTCCGATAGTCTTGTAGAAGATGATAGAAGTGGAAAACTTATAGTTAAGATGAACCCAAATGATTATAGTGAAATGTTTGAGAGCGTTGAAACAGAAGCTTCACAATCAGTTTTATATTACGCAAATGATGGGGTTGCAAAAAGTGCACTATCTAAATTCCCGGATGGAATGATGGGAATGTTATCTACAAGTAAAGTATACGTACAAAGTGCAGGAGATATTTATATATCAAATGTTATATACTATATTTCACTAATTTGTGTATGTATGTTATTTGCGGCATTAATATCAGTAATTTTTGGAAGAAGTGTAAAAGTATTTCAAACTGACTTTGCTGTATATAGAACACTTGGAATATCAACTAAAATCTCATCTAGATCATTATATGTTCAAATGTCTCTTATATTCTTACCGACTATAGTATTATTACCTCTTGTAAGCCTTGTCGCATCCATTATCCCAGGTGTTGGAATTACATTTATAACTATCCCTAATTATTTCTTTATTGAAATAATGTTACTTCTTATTGTGCTTTGTGTTGCGTTTGGCTTCAATAGACAAATAAGAGGTCAAAGTATTAGAAAATCACTTAGAAGGGGGTCTAAAGGTTAATTATGTCTAAAATAAAAGTTGAAAACATAGTAAAAACATTTAACAAACACTCCCGAAATAGTAGTAAAGTATTGAAAGGTGTATCATTTGAACTTCCTGATAAAGGCCTTGTATGTATTTTTGGTAAATCAGGAAGTGGTAAAACAACACTTTTAAATATTATTGGAGGACTTGAAAAAGCCGACGAAGGAAAGGTTTATATCGACGGTGAGAGTACAAGTGGTAAAACTGATAAAATAAGAAATTCAAAAATTGGTTTTATATTCCAAAACTATTATCTTGAAAAAGGATATACAATATCTGAAATTCTAAGAAATCAAATGATTATTGCTGGATTTAAGGATGAAAAAGAAATTGAAAGAAGAACAATTGAAGCGCTAAAACTAGTTGAAATGGAACGTTTCAAAAATAAACTTGGTGATGCACTATCAGGTGGACAACAACAACGTGTTGCGATAGCACGTGCTATCGTAAAAGGTAGTGATATTATTCTTGCAGATGAGCCTACAGGAAATCTTGATGCTGAAAACACTATGAAGGTTATGGATATATTAAAAGAAATATCTAAAACCCAACTTGTAGTTATTGTAACTCATGAAGTATCCCTTATAAAAAAGTATGCAGATTCATATATAAAGATAGTTGATGGAAATTTAGTAGAGGATGCCATAATTGATGATACAGATCTAGCACCATCAACTTATGATAATGTATTTGAAGGAAATATAACTCACGAAGTTTTAACTACATTTGAAAAAAGTAGTGCTAAACATAATGGACGTCTATTTAATTTAAAAACAATACTTAAAAAAAATAAAAATGCTAGTGAAAAAGCATATTCAATAGGTAATATATTTAAACAAATATTTATATTAGCACTTGCGATTGTAGTAACTTTCTTCTCTTATCAAGCATTTGAAGCTTTAAGGGTTGTAAGTGAAAATAAAACACTCGCTGAAAATAGTATCTACACAAGTCTTAATTCTTATTCAGTATTAAGAAAAACTGATGAAAGCCATTATAAGAGTATTGATTTCTTTGGCACAGAAATGAACACCGCTAGTTTTTCATATGGTGGTATTGCAAGTCTATCAGGAATAGAAGTGAAATATACACCAAAAGCTATTGAAGAATATGATGAATGCTCTCTTGAATATGGAAGACTTCCAGAAAAAGGTGAAGTAATTGTCTCACGTAAAATGGCAGAAGAACTTAAAAAGGAATTTAGATTAAAAGAATTAAATAAAGATAAAGCAATTACTCTTATGACTTTTGATCAAGAATATCAAATTACAGGTATTACAAAAGGCAATGATAAAATAATTTATTTAAACAAAGAAGATTATGTTAACTTCCTTGGAGTATACAATAAAATAAGCTTCTCTGATGTAAATGAAATATTTTTCAAAGACTCGTATGCAAATACATCATATACATCAGAGATTATGATATATGATGGTGATATTTCAAATGATAAAGTAAGAGTTGAGATCAATAGAAACTCTTTATATAAAATGATGAGTGATACAACTGAAGCTGATTATCTTGTAAACAACACTAATTCTAAACTTAAAACTACGCCGTATGCTATTCAAGTAAGTGGTAGTAAGGTTTATGTTGAACAATTTATGATTACACGAGATGTAATGGATACAGATATTAGAATTTATGTTAACAAGAATGTATTAAAAAATATATTTGTCTACATATCACCAAACCTAGATGCGCTCTCATCTAGTGGCTCGGATTATTATTTTGAGATTACAGCAGAGAGTAGTGATCAACTTAAATCACTAAAATCAGATTTAAGAGATTTAGGTGTAACTGCAGTAAATATTAAAGCCTTATATCAACAACAGAATAAGGAAGAAAAAGATTCAGCTATGAGTGGATTATATTTATATCTTATTGTTATAGCATTACTACTTATTATATATTTCTTTATAGAAAAATCAGCAAGTATTACAAGTAGTAAAGAATATGGAATATATAGAGCAATTGGAGTAAATAAAAGTAATTTATTATTTAAAGAAACTTTTAATGCAGTTGTGCACAACATATTAAGTTTCTTTATATTTATGTTTGTTACGTCAACAATAGTTCTTATAAGGTATCAGATTATGAATGTTTCGTATGGAGGCTTTATAGGACTTGTGGGATTAAGTTTTGCGGTTGGAGCAATCTTGATGATATTTATATCACTTATCCCATATCTATTCGTACTTACAAAATCTCCATCAGAGATTTTATCTAGATACGATATTTAAAATAAAAAAAGTGGAGGAAATCAAATGAAAAAAATTAAAAAGAATATAGCTTATGCAGCTATATCTATTGCGATGTTTTTTGTAGCTATCATTGCTCTTGTATCATGTGATAGCGAGAATTTTACAGTTACATTTGTCATAGAAGATAAACAACAAACTATAGAAGTAGTAGATGGTAAGGTTACATTACCAACAAACCCTGAAAAGGAATATTATGAATTCCGTGGTTGGTATACAACTTCTTCGTTTGATGATGGTACAGAATTTACAAAGGATACTAAAGTAAAATCGAATATAATAGTATATGCTTATTTTGCACCAATTCATGTAAATATTTCTGTTAATGGCGCTGAACTTACTGATATTAAATCGCAAGATTTAGCAACTAAAACAGAAGAATATACTAAAGATGCAGAATCTCAAAACTTAACATTTGATGGTTGGTATATTGATTCAGCATATACAACAAAATATCAAAAACAAGATACAGATAATTTGTATGCTCGTTATTGTGCTACAGTAACATTTGATAATGGTTATGAGATATTAAAGAGTGTTAAAGTTGGTGTTAATTCAACAATGAAGGCACCAGATAAGGAATATGAAGATTTTATTCCTTACTATATGGATCAAGAAGATTTAACTTATGTTGATGAAGAAGGTAATACAGTTGATTTTAAATCAATGGTAATTACAAAAAATGTTACAATTAATGTTAAATGGAAATCTCCTTATCTTACTTATAAGAAGATTGATGGAACAACGAATGATTATGCAGTTGTAGGATTCGATTATAAATCATCAAATTCAGAAGAATGGCAAAATATTCAAAGATTCCCAGCAATATCTATTTTATCTAATAATGTAACAATCGATGGAGTAAAAGGATGTAATGTAGTTGCGGTCGACTTTGCGATTTCATCAGGAATGCACACTGCTTCAACAGATTATTGTACTTCAGCAGTTTATGTATCATTTGAAGATGGAATAAAATATATTAATGAATTCAAAACAGGAACAAAGGTTGAAACTGTAAAGTTACCAGGAACACTTAAAGTTTTAGAAAAATCATTTTGGAATATGAGAAATCTTAAGTCTTTAGAACTTCCTGATGGTCTTGAAGTTATAATTGATTCTTTCTGGGGAGATTATATGGAAGGTCAAATTGGTTACTATAGAGAAGATAGCTCATATACATTTGATATAGTTGTTCCAGCAAGTGTTAAAACAATAGTTACTGCACCTTCAAATCTTAAGTTTGCAGAGGGTAGTGAATATTACTATGAAGATGGAGAATTATATAGAAATCGTACAATCGATGGTACAACTTATAAAGTTTTAGTTTCTACATATCAATCTAAAGTTGAAGATAAAACTTTAACAGTTAAAGAAGGCGTTGAGGGAGTAGCTGTTGGTGCATTTAAAGATTTAAATGTTAAATATATTTCATTACCATCAACATTCAAAATTATTTCATATGCATCTAATGAATCTAATGAATCATATGAACTTTCATATTATACTGGATCTATGCTAACTGATATGCAAAGAGTACTTGCCCCTGATGCTAATGCTACTATTGATAGTTATTCAGTATTTAGTTCTCTTACATCAAATGATTTTGGATACATTTATATTAATAATAGTTCAATGCCAGAAGGAATTAGTGAATATGCATTTACACAAAGTAGGACTCCATATACTGAACTTACTGAAAGTGATGGAACATTAATTGAAAAAGTTGTATGTATTGGAACTTTAACTAAAAATAAAAATGTTATTATTCACATTGTTGGTGAAGATACTAGAGATTCTTCAACAAAGAAAACATATTCTATTACTGGTAAAAAAGCAATTAAGCATAGTTTAACTGTAGATGAAATAATGAACGCAATAGGTATTAATGATGGAAGTTATTCATATGAAATAACTGAACTTGGAAAAACATATACTCCAGGCACTCTAGATCATAATCTTTATCTTTATGTAACATATACTAGAAATATTCTTGGTGTAACATATACAAAAGATGATACTACAAGAACAATTACTGTAACAGGATTTGATAAAGATACAGCATTCGATCTTGGGGGTGTTTATAGAATTTTTGTAAGTTTTGATGAAGAATCATTGAAAGATTATAAGGTTGTAATTGCAAATGAGGCATTTAAAGATAACAATTATATTTCGGAAGTTTACTTATCTAGTCAAGTTGTAAGCATAGGTGAAAGTGCATTTGCAAATACATCAAATTTATCAAAAGTTATAATTTCAGATGGTGGACTAGAAGAAATTAAAACAAAAGCATTCCTAAATGCTGGATGTATAGTATCAGAAGAGTCTATTACAGTAAATGAAACTATCACAAAAAATGGAATTAAATTTGTTTTACCACTTGCAAATATGAAAAATATTGAACCATATGCATTTAAAACTAAAGGTATATATTTATTTACTCCAACTGACTTAGAAGGTAATGAAGATAACCTTAGAGCTCTTAGCTCAACTTCTAAAGAAGGTGAATATTACTTTGTAGAAGATGCAAATGGTAATTATTATGGTATTATGCAATATGTAAAAAACACTGATACTAAAACTATGCAAGATAATAATGGAAATAATATAGAAGTAACAATTTATGATGTTAAATATGTTGCAACTGCCGGTGGATATAAAACAGCGTCAGGTCATATGGGTATTGGATATTCTTATAGATACTATGGATATGCGTATGGGCAATTATTGCCTGATTTATATGAAGCTAAGCAACACTATGTTTACCGCTATGAAGTACTTGAAGGTTCAGTATATTATCTTGGTAATGGATTTAACTATATTTCATTTGGAATATTCTCTATGATCCATACAAATGCATTTACTGATATGGAAGAGACTCGCTATGCAATCTATAATAATATCTCATTTGATATTTGGATGGATGAAGATAAAGTTAAAAATCAAGATTCTTCATTGTTTGAAGAGGGATGGTTTGAGGGTAGAGAAAATTCTCTAAATACATTCATGAGTTCATTAATTGATCATGAAGATAACTACCTATAAAATTTAAAAAACAAAAAGAATAGTATACATCAAAATTATTGGTGTATACAATTCTTTGTTTATGGAGGGCGCAATGAAAAAACTATTTATTAAAATCTTAATACTTATAATGTGTGTCACAAATCTTTGCGCACTTTCTTCGTGTGGAAAAAGTAGTACAAAAACACCTAAAGATGCGATTATAGATGCTTATGGTGATAAGGAATTTAAAATAACATTCTCACAAGTAGGGTTAGAAACGCCTTTAGAAGACTTAACCTATACAGCTAAAAGTATTCCAACACTCCCTACACCTACAAAAGTAGGTTATGTATTCAGTGGATGGTATTTTGATAAAACATATCAAACTCAATATCAAGATAATTTGTTACTTATGATGATGAGTGATGTGACTTTGTATTCAAAGTGGCTTAAAGAAGATATGAATGTTAGTGGAACATATGATATAGAATTTGAAGCTAGAATATTAGAAGATACAGTAAAAGAAGGAATTACAACAGAACAATATGGTGGGTATAAAAAACTTCCTGAAAATATTTCTATAGAAAATACTTATGTTGAAAAATCCGATAGTGATTTACTTCTTAGAATTGAATATGATTGTGTTGATCTCGAACCTTATGGTGCGCTTGCAGATTCTTATAAAATTACTGTTAATGCACTAAAAAATCCTTCTAGCGTTTATATAAAAGAAAGTGTTAATTCACTTTCAAATAATATAAAAACCATCTATATTCGTATTACAGAGATAGATTTATCTACTCCAATTTACCTTGATGTTGAAACTACTAACTGGAAAAGTGAAGGACTTTCTGATAATGAAAGATATGGAACAACTACAACTTATACTGTTGAATTTGAAATAACAAGACTTATTGGATTTAAAACACCTTATGTTGATTCAAGTGTGGAACTTGAGGATGGTTATTATCTTGTAAGAAGCTATTATAAGACAATTAAAAATGAGGCTTCAATGGGAAGTGGATTCAACTCTGTTTTCTCTTATATTAAAGCAGAGAATGGTAAATATACACTAATAAAACCATTTACACCATATACTGGTCTTGTTCAATATTCTTTAGGTAAACTTGAAGAACCATATTATAAAAATTTATTCTATAGATTGATGTCATTTATGCCAAATCAATATTGCTTTGAACTCGATACATCAGATTTTGATGGTTCGGTTGAATCAAATTATTATCCTGAAACATACAAAGCAAAAAAGTACTTAGATTACTCTATAGAATTTCATACAGATGATTATAAAATATATTCAGTTATTGATCTTGGAAATAATTTTAAACGAGAACTTGGTATAATGTATTCTGTTTCAGGTTATATGGAAGCTGCATCTGGTATGGGATCAGGTGTTCAAATATTATATATGGATTATGATCATATGATTAAACTATCTGATGATAATGTTGATTACAAAGAACTAACTGGTGATAATTATTCATTTTCTAGTACTGGTAGTTTCTATCCTGGAGAGTATTCTGATTTAAATGATAAAAACTTAACTTATGAAGAAACAATAAATAATGGTTTATCTACCAAAATGATTAATTTTTGGTATTCTGCAGTTTCAAATGATGCTCCTTATGGTTCGAGAACTGTCTACAATAGTAAAATTACTTTTAGTCCAACTACCCAAACTAATTCAAAAAATGTTAGTGACGCTAGGTACGAAATAGCACATTTTAACATTTCAACAAATATATATGGATATGATGCAGAGAGTAGTAGGAAATCTGGAGAAGAATTATATTATGATTCTATGTCAGTTCAAACGTTTGGAGATACAGGACTTCGTGAATCTTCAAAGTTTAGACTTGGAAAAACCTTAAATAAAGGTGATATTGTAAGACTTGAAGATGTTTATAATACAAAGGTATCGAAAGAAGTTGATTTTTCAAAAGTCAATTATAAAGTTTATTCTATGAGTGCAGATAAAATTGATTTTTCAAATGAAATTAGCGTAAACGAAGCTTTTACTTTCTCTACTGATTTAGCTATAGTTTTTACTTATATATCTGATGATGGAAATACTCAGTCTTCAATCGTAGAACTTGTAGAAAAAGCAAATCCAGATTATAAAATTACTGACCAAAATCATGATTGGATTTATTCAAGTGAGGAAGAAGCTTATATTTCTTCAACTATTGATAAAGAAGGAGAAAATGTTGAATTACCTACAGTTACATATTCATGGAATGGTGTGAAAAATATACGTTTTAAAAATAATTGGTATGATGATGAATCATGCATAAATCCTTTACATGTGGGAATTTTTACTAATATGAACGGAGTGTATTCATTATCATATTTAGGATATCAAGTAAAAGAATTTAAAGCCTCATCTTATGATACTTATTTATGTTATGAATTAGTGAATATATACGGAGAAACAGAATTTATTCGATTTAAATATGTTTCATTTAAAAAAGAAACATATTCTATTACTTCAAGTGATAATGAAATCTTATCTAGTGGCGATGTAGTATATGATGATTATGGAAAAGTAAAAGATGTAAGTGATAGTGAATCTGTTTATTTAACTCGTGATAACTTTGAAGAAAAACTTTCAAGAACATTTAATATAATCATTGGTAGTAATCCTTCATACCGAATGAATTTGGTTGAATATTCAATTTGTTTGGTTGATAAAAATAATGTTAGTAAAACTATTTCTAAAGATATTAATAATAGTGATATAGAAACGTTTATTAATGAGATAAATGGATATATGGATGAATATTCATGGTTTACTTTAAAACTTAGGTATACATATTTTGGCAATGAATTTGAAAGTAATTATATTTATGGCGTAGGATTTGCAGGAGACAAAACTACAGATATGTTAAAATATAATTCATACTTTGTAAATACATTATATACGATAAAAATTCCACATGTGTATAGTAATGAAGGAAATGAGATTAAAACATCAAATGTTTATGTGAAACATAGAATTGGTGGCAAAACAGATAATAGTGTTTATGCAAATAAAACTTATACATTAAGTAAAAGTCAATACGAGTATTCATTAACATTTAATGAAATTGGTGAATATTATGTTGCATTTAATTTTACAATAAATGGCATATCATATTCGTTTGGACAAGTAGTTGATGTGTTATCAGATAAATGTGATATAACTATCACCTATGTTACAGACGATAATCATCTTTTCAAGGATGGATTAAAAGAAAGAACTATTACGTATAATTTAAGCAATAATATTAGTGCTTTAACTGAAAAAGAATTTGAGGGTTCAGACATATTATTTGGTTGGACACAATATTCTAATAGAAATGCTGTATCATCTGATGTAGTTAGAAACGGAATATCTGATTTTATAAACAAGTATAATTCAGCAAATGTTACGCTTTATGCAATCTGGGATAGTGGTATATCTATTACTGCAAAATCAGAAGGAAATGATGATAGGGTAAAATATTACTTTAGAGATTCTTCGACAGGATATTATATTGTTGATCTTTCAGCATTTAAAGTATATGCGCCATCAGGTTACGTTCTCTCTGGATGGACTGGTGGTTTCTTAGAGGACAAAGTTAAAAATGGTAAAATATATCTTAATGAAATACCAAGTGATGAAGAGTATTTTACAATAACTGCAGTGTATAAGAAACTTGTAACTATTAAATATTCGATAAATACATTATATTCACAATCAGTAATAAGAAATGAGTCTATCATTGAAGGAAATGGTCTTGAATCGAATAGAACAGTGGTTGCTAAAACAGGATATACATTTAAAGGATGGTATATTTTAGGTGATGAAAGTGCTACTATTATTGATTTATCATCATATAAATTTGATGCTGATACAACTTTGGTAGCGGTATTTAGTGATAGTGAGGGTAATTTAGTATGGTAAGATTTAAAAAAATATTAACATTATCCCTGACTTTTATTACTCTAACTATTTGTTTATTATTTAATTCAAGAGTTAAAGCTTCAACTGATTCACTGTTAACTGGAGGGAACGGTACTTATTCAGTTCCTATTAGTCTAGATTTAAAAATGGGTGCTGATAATTTTACAAGCCCTGTAACAGTTGAAAAAGAAGATGGAAGATACTATATGTGTATGGGATATAGTTCTTCTATTGGTTATATGAACTTAAATATTTCTGATATGGAAGTTGGTAAAACTATAGAGAAAATAAATGGTTGGACATATTACACATATACATTATCTGAAAATAATATTCAAAGTAAATTAAATTTTTCAGTGTATATCACTGCAATGTCACGAGAGGTAAGTTTTAGTGCTACACTAAATCTTAAGTCTGCTACAAAAACTAAAGATACTATTCGTGATCTTGGTGAACGTCCTGCAGAATTTGTGCCAGTTATTTCTACAACTGCCGCATCAGTGTATTCGCTAAAGGTAGGAACCATTTTCCCACTTCCTTCTTGTTCTGCTAAACTTGGTAGTGAAGAATCTATAGTTAGTGTTATGGCGTACTATAATGATGAAGTGATTGATACAACAGATAAAAAACTTAAAATAGATAATGTTGGAGAATATAAGATAGTATATAGGGCTACAAGTAGTAAATATAAAACATCTTTAGGTAATGATACATATAGTGAATATACTATAACAATTAATTCTACAACAGAAGATAATGGAATTGTTAAATTTAATGATATAAATAAAATATTACCAGAAAATGCGGAAATACTTGGAGGTAAAATCTCTAATGGATCTACTGCATATGATCTTGCGTCAAAAAAAATGAAAAAGATTGCAGATAACTTTGAAGTATATTCTGTAGAATTCTTAAACTCAAACGGAGAAGAAATAGAACTTAGCGGTAATATTGAACTTATGTTTCGTGCTAACGATTATTATGATCGTACAAAGGTAAGAATATATTATATTGATGATAATGGTACACTTACAAAACTTTCTTGTAAAGGGTACGGAAGATATGTTAGTGCTGAAACAGATAAAACTGGAACATTTATTGTATGTATTCCAGGTGTTAAATTTCATATGCCAATGTGGGGATATGCCTTAATACTTTGCGGTGTATTAATTTTTGTTGTAGGTATAATTGTAACAATTATTCTTATAATAAAACATAATAAAAAAAATAAGAACAAAGAAAATACAATTTAATATTTATGGCTCTTTTAAACTAATGAAAGAGCCATATTTGTTTTGTTGAATGTTAAAAATATATAATATTATTTAAATTTTAGTAATTAAAAACAACTTTCTTTGAAATTTTGGTTATTTACAAAGTGTTAAAACATGCTATAATTATATAGCAATTAATTTTTTATAAGAAATGGAGAAAATACAATGAAATTAGAAAATGTATCTAAAAGTAGAGTTAAAGCTGTATTCGAAGTAACTGCAGAAGAATTCGATAAGGCTTTAGATGAAGCTTTTGTTAAGGTAAACGCAAACGTTACTATTCAAGGATTTAGAAAGGGTAAAGCTCCTCGTAAGATTTTTGAAAAAACTTATGGTGTTGAATCATTATATAATGATGCATTAGATGTTGTTTTTAATCAAAAATTACAAGAAGTTTATGCTGACGCAAACTTAGCAAACAAGATTGTTGGTCAAGCAGAGCCTTCAATTGAATCAAAAGATTTCGGACAAGGAAAGAATTTTGAAGTTGCTCTTTCATTTGATGTAATGCCTGAATTCGAATTACCTAAATATAAAGGTGTAGAAGTATTAAAGCCTAATTATGAAGCTACTGAAGAAGAAGTTAATAATGCAGTAACTGAAGTATTAAAGGCTCATGCTACTACAGAAGTTAAAGCTGAACAAGTTATCGCTAAGAACGATATCGCTAAGTTCGATTTCGTAGGATCAGTTGATGGTATTGAATTCCAAGGTGGAAGCGCTAAGGATTATGAACTTGAAATTGGTTCAGGACAATTCATCCCTGGATTTGAAGATCAAATGTTAGGAATGAAGGCAGGAGAAGAAAAAGACTTAAATGTTACTTTCCCTGAAAACTATGGACAAAAGGATCTTGCTGGAAAGAAAGCAGTATTCAAGGTAACTGTTCATGAAGTTAAAGAACAAAAGACTCCTGAACTTACTGATGAATTCATCGCTTCATTAAATATTGAAGCTAAGACAGTTGCAGAATTTACTGCATCTAAGAAGGCTGAAATAGTTGATAAGAAGAAAACATCTGAAAAAGATAAAGAAGTAGATTCAATTATCAATACAATTCTTGATACAACTGAAGTTGAAGTTCCTCAATCAATGGTTGATGAAAGATATAATCAAATTCGTTCACAATATGAAAACCAAGCTAAGATGTACAATATTCCATTTGAAACATTCTTAAGCTTCATGGGAGCTACTGTTGAACAATTCGAAGATGTAACTAAGAAAGAAGCATACAAGAATGCTAAGTTCAATGTAGTTATGTCTAAGATTATTGAAGTTGAACATATTGAACCAACTAAGGAAGAAATCGAAAAACGTGCTGAACAAGATTTAGCAGCATCTAAACTTACTAAGGATCAATTAATGCAACAAAACGTTGGAAAATACTACAACGAACTTGTATACACTAAGTTAATTGATATGTTAGTTGCTAATGCTAATGAAGTTGAAACTTTAACTGAAGCACCTAAGGCAGAAGTTAAGGCTGAAGCTAAAACTGAAACAACAGATTTATCTAAGAAAACAGTTGCTGAATTAAAAGCAATCGCTCAAGAAAAGGGAATTAAAGTTCCATCTGGAGCTAAAAAAGCTGACATTCTTGAATTACTTAAGTAATTAAATTATAAAGAGATGTGTATCGCATCTCTTTATTTTTATAAAATTTAAAAACTTGTCTTAATTTTGTATTAAATTTTGCCAAGAAATTAAATTGGCAAACTTCTTGACATAGTGCCAAACTTAATGTATTATATACGTGCCGACGAAAATCGGAGAATAAATAAGAGGTGATTTTTATGGAAGAACTAGAAACTTTAGGATTACCTGCAATTGCTGTTAGAGGTCAAATGCCAATTCCAAATAACGAATTTAGAATTGAAATTGGACGTGAAATATCATTAAAAGCACTTGAGGTATGTGAAAAGAAGTTTAATAATCAAGTTATTCTTTTGATACAAAAAGATCATTTAGTAACTAATGTTACAAAAGACGATGTTCAAGAGATAGGTGTTAAAGCCGAAGTTACATTAAAACTTAGACTACCTAACAATAACTACAAAGTCAAATTTAATATTTTATCTCGTGTTGAGATAGTAGATTTTATAGAAACTAGTCCTTGCTTTATGGTTGAGACTAAGGATTTTAATACAATTGGCGTTGATGAGACTGAAGAAGAAGCTTTAATGAGAAGCGTTGTATCTGAAGTCACTAAAAATAGCGGAGCTGTATTAAATAACCCTGATGAGGTTGTAAAAGCCGCAAATTCAGGTGCTACTTGTGAAGAAATAGCTGATATTATTGCATATCATTTAAAATCTACTGCTGTTGATAAATATCGTTATCTTGCTGAACCATCATTAAGAAAGAGAATGGAATATATCTTAGAAGATATCGCAAGAGAAAAACAAATTGGTGATATTGAAAATAAAATTAACCAAGAGGTTAAAAAATCAATAGATGAATCACAAAAGGAATATTATCTTCGTGAGAAGATGAAGGCTATTCAAAACGAACTTGGTGATAAAGCTCGCCAAGAAGAAGAAATTGAAGAATTACGTAAAAAAATCTTAGAGGCTAAAATGCCTGAAAAGATTGAAAAGAAAGCTCTTGATGAATTAAAGAGATATAGTAATACTTCATATCAAATGGCTGAATCTCCAATTATTAAACAATATCTTGATTTCATGATTGCTCTTCCTTGGCATCAAACAACAGAAGATGAAAAGGATATCGAGAAGGTTTCTAAAACTCTTGATAAGAACCATTATGGTCTAGATAAAGTTAAAGAAAGAATATTAGAATATCTATCAGTTAAGATTATGATGGATAGAAACCCAAGAACTATTCTATGTCTTGTAGGACCTCCAGGAGTTGGTAAAACTTCTCTTGCTAAGTCTATAAGTGAAGCTTTAGGTCGTAAGTTTATTAAACAATCCCTTGGAGGAGTTTCAGATGAAGCTGAAATAAGAGGTCATAGACGTACTTATATCGGAGCTCTTCCTGGAAGAATTCTTAAGGGAATGAAGGATGCTAAAACTATCAATCCTGTATTCCTACTAGATGAAATAGATAAGATGAAATCAAATTATAGAGGAGATCCTGCTTCAGCTATGCTTGAAGTACTTGACCCTGAACAAAATTCACATTTCTCAGATAACTATCTAGAAGAAGAATATGACTTATCTCAAGTTATGTTTATAACAACTGCTAATGATTTATCAGAAATTCCTGGACCACTTCGTGATCGTATGGAAATTATTGAATTATCATCATATACTGAATATGAAAAATTCAATATCGCGAAAGAACATCTAATCGGAAGAAATCTTGAAGCACATGGTTTAAAGCCTGAAATGCTTAATATTACTGATGAAGCATTAAAAGCTATCATAGGCGGATGGACAAGAGAAGCTGGTGTTCGTGAACTTGATAGAATGATTGGAACAATTTGCAGAAAATCAGTTAAAAAGATTCTTGTAGAAAAAGTTTCTACAGTAGATGTTACAAAAGACAATCTTGAAGATTTCTTAGGTAAGGTTCGTTTCTTCAACAACCAAAACCGTGAAGAAGACCAAGTAGGAATTGTAACCGGACTTGCATACACTACATTTGGAGGAGATACTCTAGATATAGAAGTAACTTATTACAAAGGTAAAGGTGGACTAGTTCTTACAGGAAAACTTGGAGATGTAATGAAAGAATCATGTATGGCGGCTTTATCTTATGTAAAGAGCCATGCTGCAGATTATGGAATTGATCCACAATTATTCATTGATAATGATATCCATGTACATGTACCAGAAGGTGCTGTACCTAAGGATGGTCCTTCTGCAGGTGTTACTATAACAACAGCTATAGTATCAGCACTTACAGGAAGAAAAGTATCATCACACTTAGGAATGACAGGTGAGGTAACACTTCGTGGAGCAGTTCTACCTATTGGTGGACTAAAAGAAAAAGCTATTGCGGCTAAACGTAGTGGACTTACAACTATCCTTATTCCAAAGGAAAATGAAAGAGATATCGATGACATTCCTGAAGAGGTAAGACAATCTCTTACAATAATCCCTGTAACAAATGTTTCAGAAGTATTAAATAATGCTTTAATTTAAAATTTTATGAAATAGCTCTATTGTAAAAAATGGGGCTATTTTTTGTTTAATTTTAATAAAATATATTTACATTTGAAATTTTTAATCTATAATGAAATCAGTTATATAAAGTTGCACCATTGCAATATTAAAAACTACTTTATGACATTTTTTAAAAAGAGGAGAATTATTAAGAGAGATGGCACGTAAATTAGTTGAGTTAAGAGGTATCTCTAAGTCTTATGGAGACAATGTTATCCTAGAAGATTTAAATTTATCAATTAACGAGGATGAGTTTGTTACTCTACTTGGTCCTTCGGGATGCGGTAAAACAACTACCCTTCGTATTATCGGAGGATTTGAAACAATGCAGAAAGGTGAACTTTATCTCGATGGTGAAGAAATAGGGCATATTCCCGCATATAAACGTCCGATTAACACGGTATTCCAAAGATATGCATTATTCCCACATTTAAGCATTTATGACAATATTGCTTTTGGACTTAGAAACAATGTTTATTCAAATATTTATGATATAGGGATTCATAACATGCTTGAAGAATATGGATATGATGCAGAAGAAGTTGATGATGTACGTAGACTTCTTGCAAACGTATTAAAACCTGAGGATGTTAAGAAAACTGCAATAGATTATTTTAAAGGTCTTTCTTCATACTTTAAATTAGAAGATAGACTTAAGTCTATTAAAAAGGAATGCAAAAAGAAATCTAAGGAAGAATATTCTAAAGATATCAAGAAAATCTTAGATGAATTAGAACTTAATTATGAAATTAAGAATAATACATTTAAAGAAACTGTACAATCTCTTCTAGAAGATTGTAGTAAAGATGATGACTACTATAAGATGGTTACAAGATTAAGTAATCGTCATTTTAAAGAGGATACAATTAAAGAAGAAGTTACTAAAGCCTTAGATTTAGTAAACTTATCAGGATATGAAGATAGAGAAATATCATCTCTTTCAGGAGGACAGATGCAACGTATTGCGATTGCACGTGCGATTGTCAATAAACCACGTATCTTACTTCTTGATGAACCACTTTCAGCTCTTGATTTAAAGATTAGACAAAAGATGAGATTTGAACTTAAGGAGATGCAAAAATCTCTTGGAATCACTTTCATTTTCGTAACACATGATCAAGAAGAAGCTATGGTAATGAGTGATACTATCGTTGTTATGAATGGTGGAGAAATTCAACAAATTGGACGTCCTGAGGATATTTATAATGCGCCAGTTAATAAGTTTGTCGCAAACTTCATTGGTGAATCAAATATCATAAGATCAAAGTATCTTGGTGATGATAGACTAGAAATGCTTGGTAAGAGATGGAAAGTTGAAGTTGCGGACTTTGAAGAAAATGAATCAATTTGGTGTATAGTTGAAAAAGAAGACTTTGACGTTGTACCTTTAGAATCAGCTGCGATTGTAGGTACTGTAAAAGAAGTTAAATTTAATAAAAAACAATGGGATATTAAAGTTGATGTTTCAGGTATTACAATCAATGTAATAACTATGAGAAAGAAGAATGTTGGTGAGAAGATTGGATTTACAATTGATCCACAAAACATTTATACTGAATCAAAGAGTGAACCAAGACAAAACTTAATCGCAAACTATGATGGAGACAACATCCTAGAAGGTGTTTATGTATCAGATGGTAGAGTTTCATTCCTTGGTGCTGAATTTGATTGTTATACAACAACATTCAAAAAAGATGAAATTGTTGACGCTGTAATAAGACCTGAAGACTTTGACCTTGAAATTGAAAACCCTGATAAAGCTTTAATTCAAGGTGTTGTTACATCTTCTGTATTTACGGGAGTGCATTTTGCATTACATGTTGATGTAGATGGACAAGATTTACTTGTTGAAGATTATCAAAACGTAGAAGTTGGATCTCGTATTGGTCTTAAGATTGACTCATATGAAATTCATCTTATGAAGGTTTCAGACGATGAAAAGATTTAAGTGGTTTGCGCTACCTTATTTCATATTTTTATTACTATTAGTATGTATACCCGTAGTAGTATTAATAGTATTATCATTTACTAAAACTGATGGAGTATCATTTAATGATGCTTCAGTTACATTTGATAACTGGAAACAATTAAGAGAAACATATTATTTAACATCAATATGGAATTCTTTAAAGATTGCGGCTATCTCTACATTAATTTGTATAGTAGTTGGTTATATTTGTGCATATATTATATCTTTTAGCCACTTGAAAAGAAAAATGCTAGTTTTACTATGCTTAATTCTCCCAATGTGGACTAATAATTTAATTCGTATTATCGCATGGGAAAAATTATTCAATGCAGAAAACATATTTAATATTCCATGGTCTTTAATTGGAAATGAATGGGCAGTTATATTTGTAACTGTTACAACATATCTTCCATTTATGATATATCCAATATATAATGTATTAGAAAAACTTGATAGAACTCTTCTTGAAGCTTCCAAAGATTTAGGAGTACCTGCATGGAAAACATTCTTTAAGGTAACCCTACCTCTTTCAATGAAGGGAATTTTATCAGGAACTATAATGGTATTCCTACCAGCCGCAACAGGATTTGCGATATCTGAGCGTATCGGTGGAGGAAATGTGCTTCTAATTGGTAATATTATTCAAAATTACTTTGATAAAGCATTCAACTTCAACCTAGGAGCTGTTCTTGCAATCTTAATTGCTATAGTTATGATGTTATTGATTTTCGTCTTCCAACGTTCAGATAAGGAGGATAAAAAAGCATGATAGAGAAAAATTCTAAAAAAGATTTAATCGCTAAAATATTAAAAATACTTTTCGTAGTATTAGTATTTGTGGCTCTTTATTTTCCAATCGTTATTGTAATAATTTTATCATTTAATGAATCTAGAACTGGTACAGTATTTAGTGGATTTACTTTTAAATGGTATATTGAAATATTTAAGGATAAGAGCTTATATACTTCAATTCTTAATACCTTACTTGTAGCCGTTTGGTCTACAATAATTGCGGTATTCTTAGGTGTAATGGCTGCGATAGGAATAAATGCTTTATCTAAGAAAAGTCGTAAGTTTATGAATTTCTTAAATAATATACCAATGCTTAATCCTGAAGTTGTAACAGGAGTATCTTTAATGATAATGTTTGCAGTATTAATTCCTTTAATTCCTCGTCTATTTGGATTTTGGACTATGTTAATTGCACATGTGTTCTTCACAACACCATATGTAATAACTAACGTTTATCCTAAAGTAAGAAGTACTGATGAATCGCTTTTTGAAGCAGCTATGGATTTAGGATGTAGACCTACTAAAGCGCTAATTAAAGTTATAATTCCATCTTTAAAGACTGCGATTATAACAGGTGCCTTACTTGCATTTACGTTATCTATTGATGATTTCGTAATTTCATTCTTTACAAGTGGAGGAGGATTCACTAACTTCTCTAACTGGATTTATGCTCGTCTTGGTAAGAAGACATTCTCACCAGCTGCATATGCATATAATGCGCTAATAACAATGATAGTAATCGGATCCGTTATTATTGCAAATCTTAAACGTTCAAAGAAGAAGGTGACAAAGTAATGAAAAAATTATGGATTTTACTTTGTGCAGTCCTAGCATTCACTGCCCTTTGTCTTGTAGTCACTAATAAGTCTGGTACAATTTTATATCTTTTAAACTGGGGTGAATATATTTCATCTGATGGTGGAGATGTAGATTTACTCGCGAAATTTGAAAAAGAAAACAATTGTACTGTAGTTATGGAAGAAGTAGCTTCATCTGAACAAATGTATTCTAAAATTAATCTAGGTGCTACACCATATGATGTCGCAATTCCAGGAGATTATGTAATAGAACGTTTAGCTGAAGAAGATAAACTTTATGAAATTGATAAAACAAAATTAACAAATTATTCTGATGGAATATTTGTAGATTCTCTTCAAAAATTAATTGATGAAGATGCTAAAAATTACAACAACTATTTTATGCCTTATTTCTGGGGTGTTTATACTGCAGTTTATAGAACAAATGCAGGTGTTGATTTTAAGAGTATCATTGAACAAAATGGATTTAATGCGTTCTTCGATAGAAACCTTTATTCCAAGAATGTAAATATTGGTATGTATAATGTTGCTCGTTGGGCAGTTACATGTTACCTACTTGCGAATAACATAGATATTAATACAACAGATTTTAAGACAAATAATTTAGGTAAAACTATTACAACATCACTTAAAAACGCATCATACTATCTATGGGGTGATGATATTTTAAAGAAAGATGTTGCGGATGGAAACCTAGATTTAATATTTGTACAACTAGGTGATTTCTTCGACCAATATTATGCTCAAGAAGCAGATGGTCTAGATGTTAATTTTAGTACAACTATTCCTGATAATACAGCAGCTTTCTTTGATGGAATGGTTATTCCTAAAACATCAAAGAATTATGATTTAGCTATAAAATTTATAGATTTTATGTTAAATCCAGAAAATTCATTTACAAATGCTACATATGTAGGTTATTGTCCTACATTAAAGAGTGTAGGAGAATTATATAAAGCTGATTCTGAGTATGATGATTTCTTAAATGAATTCCCATTCTACTTAGATCCTCTAAATGGTAAGAGTGCGCATTTATTCAAAAATCTTGGTACAGATTATCAAACTGAAGTAGAATCAATTGTAAACAAGGCTAAGATATAATGGATTTTCTTGATGAAAAACTCACACAAGCTAAAAATTATTTATATAGTATAATAGGTATTAAAGATGATTATACATATGATGATGTATATAAATTATTAAAATCATTTTCATATACTGAAGAGATTGATTTTAGTGAAATTAATTCATACATACCCTCATCATTAAGATATGATTCAGTGTATGAATTTACTAAAGGCTTTATAACAAATGACGATTTTAAAATCTATGCCTTAAATTATGGAACAGGTTTTATTCTTATTGTAGTCTCATCCTTAGATGGAAAGCATGTTAATACATATTATGGGGATACAATAAATGATTTTACATTAAGAATTTATTATGCACTAGAAATTATGTGCAAAAATCTTTTGAATTAGGAATGCTTATGCATTCCTTTTCTAAGATTTATAGGAGGTATATATGCCAAATCTAAAAGGGAAAAAAGTATTATTAAGATATTTTACAATGGATGATTTTGAAGAATATTATGAATTTGCTAAAAATCCTCTTGTGGGTTTTAACGCAGGTTGGAAACCACATGATGATCAGAATATTTCAAGAAGAATACTTCAAGCAAAAGTATTTAGTGCTTCAAATTTTGCGATTATTGATAAAAAAACTAATAAACTTATTGGCTCAATTGAACTTAATCCATCTCATATAAGAGAGCGTATTAAATCTTTTGAAATAGGTTATGCCCTAAATCCTACATACTGGGGAATGGGTTATGCATCAGATGCAGTGCGAGTACTTATGAAATACGCATTTGAAAAAATGAATGCGTTAGTTGTAGAATTATTACATATTGATAATAATATAAGAAGTGAGCATGTAGCACTTGCGTGTGGCTTTATATACGAAGGAACACTTAAAGCCTATAAATTAATGTATGATGGAAGAATCGTTGATATTAAACTTTATAGATTGACTTTTGCTGAATATAAAAATTTAAAATAAAAAATTAGATAAGTAAATTGTTTTCTTATATAAAATTGATATATTAAGATAGAAACTCTATAAAATTAACACAAATACCAAAACTTGAAATAATTGGTATATGTGGTATTATAAATGTGAGGATAAGTCAAAACATTTAAATCTTTCCCCTAAAATAACTTTGGACTTATCCTCGCCCCATCTAGTAAAACTCTTTTTATTTAGGTTTTATAACCTATTTAAAAGGAGTTTTTTCTTTTGATTGATTATGTAGAAATATGAATGAATTAAATTATCAATATATAGTAAACATTTAATATGTGATTTAACAATAAATTTATCATCAATAATGATATTTAAGAAATCTAGTTCACAAGACTTTAATCTAATTTTGTTGTTAACTTATTTGTAGAAAAAATCATAAATAATTTATAAATTAAATAAAATTTTTTCAAAAAAGTACTTTACAAGGAAGT
>CAVCDW010000052.1:0-20051 GCA_963601055.1 Elusimicrobiaceae bacterium | reverse complement strand
AAACTCTTCTTATTTCATTCTTATTAATTTTTGAAGCATCTTCAAAATTCTTAGATAAATAATAGTTTTGATTTAAATCTCTAGAAACAAAATATGATGTATCATTTTTATTAATTTTGCAGTAAGATGCATCCTTGATTGCTTTAAATACAGCATAATCATCAAAGAATCCAACACTTTCTTTTGACAATCCAGAATATATAAATTTAGGCTCTTCATATCCAAAATACATCGCGTAATCAAGTATTGGTCTATAAAAGTCCATTGAATAACATGAAGCATGGCTAATATTTGTTGTAAGTTGAATTACAACCTCATCATTATAAATATTTACATCTAAATATTTTCTTCCATTTTCATCTTCAAATTCTAAGTAACCTGTTTTACCTTTGTTTATTATTACATTTTCGTTTTCTTTTGCTTTATACAAATCTTCTCTTGCAAGCGAAAATTTCTTTGATGAATCATAATCAACAATAGTATCATCTTCAACTATTCCACTTAGTATTTTTCTTTTTCCTTTATCATAATTAAATAAAAATTTAAGTATCATAATAAGTCTCCTTTAACTTTAATTATTATACCAAAAAGGTAGAAAATAAAAAAGGCTAATTTCATTAAATTAGCCATTTGTTATTATTAGAATTTAATTAATGCGTATAGTTTCTTTCCTCTACGAAGAACTATATATTTATTTTCAATCGCAATCTCTTTAGAAATTGTGTAATTAAGATCAGAAACTTTATCACCATTTACCATTACGGCATTTGATGTAATAAATTGACGTGCTTCTCTATTTGATTTTGCAAGTCCTGTCTCTGTTAAAGCGTTAATCAAAGGCATTTCTTTTCCTTCAATTGTAGGAAGTCCATCAAATCCCATTTCTATTTCATGCGCTGTTAATTTTTTAACATCACCTGAGAATAGAGCTTCAGAAATACGAACAGCTTCAAGGTATGCATCTTCTCCATGAATAAATTTAATTACTTCATGAGCTAATGCTTTATGAGCTTCTCTTAATTCAGGATTCTTATTATTCTTTTCTTCTAATTCTAAAATTTCTTCTTTTGATAAGAAAGTTAAGAATTTTAGGTAATCAATAACCTTTGAGTCTTCTGAATTAATAAAGAATTGATACATTTCGTATGGAGATGTTTTCTTAGGATCTAACCAAATTGCTTTACCATTAGTTTTTCCAAATTTAGTTCCATCAGATTTTGTAAGAAGTGGCATAGTAAATCCATATGCTGTTTCTCCAAGTTTTTTTCTTATAAGTTCAATACCTGCAGTAATGTTACCCCATTGGTCTTGACCAGCTACTTGCATATCAACACCTTTGTTTTCATGTAAGAATAAGAAATCAGCTGCTTGCATTATCATATAAGAAAATTCTGTGTATGTTATACCTTCACCTGAATCAATTCTTCTTGCGATTATATCTTTTTGAAGCATGTAATTTACATTAAAATATTTTCCAAAATCACGTAAGAAATCAATAAAATTGATTTTTGATAACCAATCATAATTATTTACAACTTCACAACCAAACATTTTTTCTAATTGTTCTTTTAAGCAATCAAAATTATGTTTAACTGTTTCATATTGAATCATAGGACGTTCTGCATTAGGTTTAGGATCACCGATTAATCCTGTACCTCCTCCTACTAAAACGATAGGATGATGTCCTGCCTCTTTTAATCTTTTACAAATTAAAAATGATGAGAAATGACCAATGTGTAATGAATCTCCTGTAGGATCTGTTCCTATGTAGAAAGTCATTCCTCCTTTATTTAATTTTTCTTTAATTTCTGGATCAGATACATCTTTTATTAATCCTCTCCACTCTAATTCTTCATAAATTCCCATATTGTTTCTTCCTTTCATAATAAAAATAAAAAAAGCGCCCAAAATCTAAGGACGCTTTAACGTGGTACCACCTTAGTTCAAGATTGATAATCCTGCACTTTAAAAGCTATATCGCGCAACCGTATCAAATTTATATAGATTTGTATTTTCAAAGATATATGCTATAAGTTTACACCAACCACTTATTCTCTTTTAAAGTCATATATTTCTACTATTAATCTTTTGATATTACATAGATTGTCTTCTAATTATACTATATGGTAATAGTATATGTTCTGTTTCATCACTTTCACCTTTAATTAATTTAGTTAAAAGTCTCATAGAAACAGCACCTATATCATACACCGGAGTGTAGATACATGTCAAGTTTGGTCTTGATAATAGGGCATATTTAGTATTTTGGAATCCAATTACAGATAAATCTTCTGGGATTTTTTTACCTTTATCAATCATAACATTCATAAATGAAACTGCAATAGAATCACGTACTGCAAGTGCCGCATCAACATTTTTATTTTGGAAAAATTCTTTAAAATGTTGTGTATTTATATTAACATCACCGGATGTTCTAAATATTTTTGGTTCTAAACCTGCTTCTTCCATTGCTTTTTTGTATCCCGCAATCTTTGGAGTATTTACAGAATATTTTCTAACTGTTGAAAGCATATAAATATCTTTTTTACCTTTAGAAATTAATTCTTTTGTAATCTCATAAGCAGCTTTTGAATAATCTACCATTGTAGATGGTAAGATATCTGAATCAAGATAAACGTTCGCAAGAACCATCTTTATTTCAGCTTCTTCAACTCTTTCTTTGATAATTTTCATTTCATTATCATCAAGTTCATCATTCATAAAAATAATTCCGTCAACTTGTTCTGCAATAACATTTCTTATTGATTCTTCAATATCAGTATCTCCAGCCATAGAGAATAGTTTAACTGAATAATTATATTTTTTAGCAATATCAATTATTCCACCTAATAGTTGAGCAGTTGCGGCTCTTGTAACGTCAGAAAGGACAATACCTACTGTTGTTGTCTTTTTAGATGCAAGTCCTCTTGCGATTGCATTAGGATGATATCCTAATTCTTTAATTACTGCTTCAACTTTTTCTCTTGTTTCTTTATTAACTTTGTTTGGGTTGTTTAAAACTCTACTGACTGTTGCTAAACTAACTTTAGCTTTTCCAGCTACATCGTAAATCGTAACTCTTGGCACAATTATCCCCTCCTAAATATAGAGTATTATAGCATTTATTGAAAACACTTTCAACATTTAAAACTTATTTTTTTAAATAGTCTACAAAATCTTTTAATCTATTAAATCCATCCACTACATTTTTGTATGATGTTGCTAGATTTATTCTTACAAAGCCTTTACCATTATCTCCAAATATATTACCGCTAGATATATAAAGTCCATTATATTTTCTTAAAGTATTAACAAATTCATCTGAATCCATATTTAATTCTTTTATATCAACCCAAATTAAATATAATGCATCAGATTCTATTATTTTTAATTCTTTGATATTGTTTTTTATAAAATCATATGCATATTTTTTATTATTATAAACATATTGATTCATTTCACTAAGCCAATCTCTCGAATCATTTAATGCACTTATATGGGCTTCTGCACAGAAGAAATTATTTTCACCACATTCATCAGTGTTAATTCCTCTCCATACTTTGTATCTTAAATCCTTATTTCTTGCAAGAGCAATGGAAGCTTGAAGACCTGCAATATTAAAACATTTACTAGCAGATAGTAATAATACCACATTATCTTCATATCCTTCAATAGAAAACATTGAATTATAATTTTTACCAGGTGTCATAATAGATGCATGTATTTCATCACTTATCACTAGTACATTATATTTTTTAGCTAAAATTAATATTTTTTCTAATTCTTCTTTTGTCCAAATATTCCCTGTAGGGTTATGTGGATTACAAAAAATCATAAGCGTTGTTTTAGGATCCTTCATAATTTCTTCCACATTATTAAAATCAATCGAATATGAGCCATCTTTATATATCAAATTAGATGTTTTTACATTTCTATGATTATTAATAATAGAATTATAAAAAATATTATAAACAGGTGATAGTACTAGCACATTATCACCAAGTGATGTAGTACTTCTTACAATTGATGAAATTGATGGAACAACACCTGTTGAAAATATCATCCATTCTTCTTTTAAATCTATGTTGTGAACATCTTTAAAAAAGTTTTTATAGGCTTTATAGAATTCACTTGGAACATTTGAGTATCCATATGCCATTATTTCAGCTCTTTTTAAAATACTATTTTTGATTGGAGTTGCGACTTTGAAATCCATATCCGCAACCCACATTGGAAGTTCGTTATCTAGCACATCCCATTTGTACGAAGATGTATTTCTTCTTTCTGCAAGTTCATCAAAATTATACATTACTTTACCTCAATCTTCGTTTTAGATGGATCTATTAGATTTTCATCTAAAATAATTTCATCAATTGATTCAGCTTTTATATATCCACTGATTGGATTTTTAACACTATCAATTTTAGAATTAATAGTCGCATTAACGCTTGAATATTCAAAAGCTAAATTTGTATTTAAAAGTGTACAATTCTCCATTTGAATATTTTCCATGTAGCACATTCCTTGTAAAGAATCTATTGTACAATTTACAAATTTAATATTCTTACTATTCCATCCTAGATATTCACCTATTATAAGGGAATCTCTTACTTCTACATTCTCGCAATTCCAAAACGCATCTTTTGAAATAATTTTAGCATTTTTAATTACTATATTTGATCCCCCATCAAGCAAATAATCTCCGTTATGGTTAAAATCCTCAATTACAATATTTTTAGAATTCATCATAAAATATTTACCATTTGAAACAACATTTTGAAGTTTTATATCAGTACAGTTCCAAAAAGTTTCTTCTGCATTAGGAATGGTTGTATTAATAAGTGTTATACCTTTAGATCTTCTAAAAGTTTTAGGTACTGCGATTGTTGAATTTAGAAAACTAATATTTTCTGTATACCAAATACCAGAGCGTGCAATCTCTATTAAAGATACATTCTCACACTCTACATTTTTACAATACCATAATGGATATTTCCATTTGAAAATTGAATTATATATTTTTAAATCACTAGATTCTTTAAGTGGTGATTCACCATTATCAAATGTAGTATTAATAATTGTTGCGTTATGAGTATTATATAACGCTCTTTCACCAGTTAAATATTGTTGTTTAATTTCCATTGTATCCTCCTAATTTTCATATTGTGATAAATAAAGATTATAATAGACACCTTTTTTATTCATTAATTCATTATGTGAACCTTCCTCGATTATTGTACCACAACTGATAACTAAAATTCTCGTCGCATGCTTAATAGTTGATAATCTATGCGCAACTATTATCATTGTTCGTCCTTTTTCAAGTTCTTCAATTCCTTTTTGAATTAATGATTCTGTTTTAGTATCAATATTTGCGGTAGCTTCATCAAGAATCATCATTTTAGGTTTTGAGGCGATAGCTCTTGAAAATGAAATCAATTGACGTTGTCCGCCACTAAGGTTTACACCATTTTCATAAAGCGTTGTATCAAATCCTTTTTCTAAAGATTCTATCATTTCATAAGCTGATACTTTTTTTGCGGCTTCAATACAATCTTCATTTGTTATACTTTCATCAAAAAGTCTTATATTATCATATACTGAACCACTAAATAAATGGACATCTTGTAACATCATTCCAATGTTTTTTCTTAGTGAATTTATATCAATGTCTTTAATATCTATTCCATCTATATAAATATGTCCTTCTGTTACGTCATAATTTCTTTCAATAAGGTTAATTATTGTAGACTTTCCACCACCTGTAGGTCCTACAAGCGCAATAGTTTCCCCAGCATTCACCCTAAAAGATACGTCTTTTAATATATAATTTGCGTCTTCATTATATTTAAAATAAACATGGCTAAATTCTATTTCTCCCTTGAAATCATCAAGGATAATATTTCCACTATTTACGATTGATGGCTTGATATCAAGTAATATAAATATTTTTTCACAACTTGAAAGTGAATCTTCAAAAGTATTTAAAAGTTCTGCAAAATCAACGATAGGATCATAGTAATATGACACATACGAATAGAACGCAACTATGACTGATGATGATATTACACCATCTAGTGCCATCTTACCACCAAAATATAAAATCATTAAAATTGATATTAAATATATTGAATATATTAAAGGTCTAAATATCGCAAATACGGACATTTGTTTGATGTTACTTCTAAATAATTTATTATTCTTATCTTTAAATACTTCTTTTTCTTTTTCTTCAGTATTATATGCTTTTATTACTCTAATACCGTTGATAGATTCCGCAATAAATGTATTAGCATTTGTACTATTATCCTTTACTACTCTATACATTTTTTTACTAAAAGTAATAAAAATATAGGTAATTATTAAAAGTATTGGTGTAAACATAAATACAATTAGAGATAATTTAAAAGAGACATAAACCATAATAATAATTGAAACTAAAGCTGTAATTACATCTCTTATCATATTTACAATAGTTGATGTAAACATTTCATTTATAACAAATGTGTCTTGAGTAAGACGTGTCACAAGTTTTCCTGTAGGAATTTGTGTGAATTCTTTATGTGATAATGAAAGTGTATGAATAAATATACCTTCTCTTATTTTATAAACTATTTTTTGTCCTAATCTTATTAATATTATTCTTTCTACAATAATTAATATTAATGATATAAATACAGCAATTAAAAAATATAAAAACATTTGAAGTATTATATATTTCATACTAATACTATCTGATGTTAAATTCTTTACTACGTTCGCAAGAAGTATTGGTCCTATAAGTTCAGTTAATACCGCAAAGAAACCTAGTATAAATGCTAGTGTATATTGTAATCTATATTTTTTAGTGTATGATAATAAATTTTTAAATACTTTTTTTCGAGATATTTTATGTTCATTATTTTTCATCATAAATACCTCCTTCTAGAGATTGAAGTGAATTTATTTCATTATAAGTTTTGCTAGATTCTAGCAATTCTTGATGTGTTCCTATTCCTTCAATCATACCATTATTCATTACAACAATTTTATTGCAATCCCTTATAGAAGAAATTCTATTTGATGAAAGAATAGTGATTTTATCTTTTCTTTCTTCTTTTATCATATGAATAATTTCTTTTTCACATTTTGCGTCTACAGCAGATAGTGAATCATCAAGAATTAATATTTTAGGGTCTGTGTATAAGGCTCTAGCAATAGAAAGTCTTTCTTTTTGTCCACCAGATACACTAACTCCTCTTTCTCCAAGAATTGTTTCAAGCCCATTATCAAAGCCCATAACTGCATCATATACATTAGCGGTTTTAAGTGCTTCAGATACCTTCGATTCATTCATATTATTATTTTCTTTAAATGCGACATTATTTATTATGGTATCAGAAAACAAGAAATTTTCTTGATCAACATATCCTATAGCATTTCTTACATTTTTAATTTTAAGTTTCATAATATCAATATTATCAATAAATAACATATCTGAATCAATATTATAAAATCTTAAAATCAAATCAAATATTGATGATTTTCCAGATCCGGTTTTACCAATAAACCCTACAAATTCACCCTTTTTAATATCCAAGTTAATATTTTTTAATACTTTTTTATCATCACCTGGATAATTAAAAGTTAAATTTTTAAATTCTATTCGATTACCTTCTACTAGAGTATCTATGGCATTAATATCATCTTTTACTTTTTCTTTTTCACTAAAGAATGCGTCAATTCTATGGCTTGAAGCTCTTGATTGAGCACCAAGGTCAATTAGACGTGATATCGCAAACATTGGCCACGTAATTGTGACAAAATACGAGAAAAAGACAGTTAAATCACCTGGTGTAAATGAACCTTTTCCATATTTCACATGACTATATGCAAGATATCCTCCAAATCCTATGATTATGGCACCAATTGTCCAAACTAATAGTTCAGTTATAACATTTAAGGCAACTGATGAATAATTAAATGATAAATTCTTATCATAATTATTTTTATTAATTTTCTTAAATTTTCTATATTCTTCTTTTTCCCTTACAAAAGCTTTTAATACAAAAAGTCCTCTAAAAGTTTCAGTCGCATATGATGTAAGTTCATCAAATGCTTTTTGATTATCTAAAAACTTTTTGTTCATTCTTTTTCCAATAATTCCTGAAAATATTGCGATTAAAAGAAGTGGTATCATAGATAATAAAGCTAGTTTATAATTAAGCCTTAACATTTTATAAAATGTATAAAGTCCTAAAAATAATGCATCTATTATCATTAAAGTACCAGTACCAAACCATTTTCTTATAACACTCATATCAGATGTAAAATACGAAAGTATACTACCTGATTTATTTGTGACATAATATTCTAATGGCAGTTCCATTGCTTTATCATACATTTTTTGTTTTAAATCTCGTTCAATCACATGCGATACACCTATGATTGCGACTCTCCACAAAAATCTACCGATTGCCATTACAATAATAATTATTATCATTTCATACAAAAAATCTTTTAAATTATTCTTTGTAAGAGTGTTATCTTGTAGCTTATCTACAATAACACCAATTATTTTAGGAACTCTTAATTGGAATATATCAACCGCAACTAAAGATCCTATTCCTATTAAAAACAAATAAAAATATTTAATGTAATAAAAGCCTATTCTTTTGTTCATAATAAACCTCCAAATAGTAGTATAAAAAGGAAGGATTATTTTCCTTCCTCTTTATTGTTTTTCATAGCATTAGCAATAACTTCATCAATATGATTTCCATATTCTAACATATCATCATATTTAAATCTTAATTCAGGCATCTTACGAGCTTTAATACGAGCCGCAAGTTCTTTACGAATATAACCTTTAGAACGTTCTAAAGACTCCGCAACACCTTCACGTTCACCATGGAAAAGTGTTGTATAATAAATTGTCATATATGATAAATCATTAGTTATTCTAACTTCTGTTATTGTTACATTTTTTAATTGTTTATCTTTTACATCATTTTGAAGTAATAGTGCTAATTCACGTAATGAAAGTGATTCAAGTCTTTTTAAAGAAATTCCTGCCATTATCTTTTAATTTCCTTCATTACTGAAGTTTCAATAATGTCTCCTTCTTTAATATCATTGAAGTTTTCAATTTGAAGTCCACATTCATATCCTTCTTTAACACTCTTAACATCATCTTTAAATCTACGTAATGATGCAAGTTTACCTTCATAAACAACTATTCCATCACGGATAACTCTACATAGTGAATCACGTTCAACTACACCATTTGATACATAGCATCCTGCAATAGAACCGATTTTAGAAATCTTAAATACATTTCTAATTTCACATTGACCTGTAACAACTTCTTCAAATTCTGGATCTAATAGACCATTCATAGCAGCTTCAATATCTTCAAGAAGTTTATAAATAATGTTATATAATCTAATTTCTACTCCTTGAGATTCAGCTGATTGTCTTACTTGTACTGTAGGACGAACATTAAATCCAATGATTATAGCTCTAGATGCTGCCGCAAGCGTTACATCAGTATCAGTAATAGCTCCTACAGAACAACGAATAATATTTAATTTAATAGTTTCAACATTAAGTTGTTCAAGTGAAGATCTTAATGCTTCAACAGAACCTTGAACGTCTCCCTTAACGATTAAGTTAAGTTCTTTATTAGCATCCTTGTCAGCAAATAATTCTTCTAAAGATACTGCTTGAGATCCACCATTTAAAGCATCTTTACTCTTTATCTTTCTTTCATCTGCAATTTGACGTGCAGTCTTTTCATCAGATAATGCCATGAATTTATCTCCAGCATACGGAACCTCTTCAAGTCCTGTTACTTGAACAGCCATTGAAGGTTCAGCATCTGTATATTTTACATGACGATCATCTTCCATTGATCTAATACGACCATAAGTGTCACCAACTACTACATAGTCTCCTACTTTTAATGTTCCATTTTGAACTAGGAAAGTTGCGACTGCACCTTTTCCTCTATCAAGTTCTGCTTCAAGAACAGATCCTACTGCAAGTCTATTAGGGTTTGCTTTTAAATCCATAATTTCAGCTTGAAGATTAATCATATCAAGTAAGTTATCAACACCAATTCCCTTTAAAGCACTTATTTCTACGAATGTAGTGTCTCCACCCCATTCAGATGGAATAATTCCTTCATGTGTTAATTCTTCCATAACACGTGCTTTATTAGCAGTAGGTTTGTCAATTTTGTTTACTGCAACAATAATTGGACAACCTGCAGCCTTTGCATGTTCAATAGCTTCTTTTGTTTGAGGCATTACACCATCATCTGCCGCAACTACTAATATTACAATATCTGTAACTTGGGCTCCACGTGCACGCATTTCTGTAAATGCCGCATGTCCTGGAGTATCGATAAATGTAATTTTTCTACCTTTTTCTTCAACTTGGTATGCACCAATATGTTGAGTAATTCCACCGGCTTCTCCAGCAGCTACTCTTGAAGCACGAATATAGTCAAGTAATGTTGTTTTACCATGATCTACGTGTCCCATGATTGTAACAACAGCTGGACGAGATACCAAATCTTCTTCGTTATCTTCAATAGTAAACTCATCAAAACGAGCTGCATCTGTTACAACTTCATCTTTTAATTCAGCACCAAAATCTAAGGCAACAAGTTCAATTGTTTCTCTATCAATAGTTTGGTTTTGGTTTGCCATAACACCAAGACCCATTAATTTCATAACAACCTTAGATACAGGAACATTTAATCCGCTCGCAACTTCACCTACAGTCATACCTTCTTTATAAATTAAAACTCCTTCAGAAGCTTTATTGGCATTTTGTGTAGGTATGTTTGAAACTCTTTGTTCTTTTTTACCTTTTGTTTTCTTAATATTTTTAGCCAAAATCTCACCTTATTTCTTTAAATTTTTTGAAAATCCTTCATCAAGCACTCCGATAACTTTTCTGTTTTCTAAACCAAGAGCATTACTAAGTTCTTCACTTGTGAAGGTATCAATAATATCTACATTATAATACTTTGCTTTATCATGTACGTTTTTAAAAGAAACTGCTCCACAATCTTTCGCTTGAAAGATTAGAAAGCACTTATTTTTACGTACATTTTCAAGCACTAATTCCTCGCCATAAACTAACTTTTTTGCCCTTGCCGCAAGGCCTAATGTCTTTAATCTATTGTCCATCAACTAACCCTAATAGTTCATCATAAATTTCATCAGGTATTTTTACTTCAAGCTTTTTCTCAAGGGCTTTAGTATCTTTTGCTTTAAGAATAATATCCTTATCTTTCTTAAGATAAGCACCTCTTCCATTTGCTTTACCTTTTAAATCTACAACAACCATACCTTCGGGAGTTCTAACAACTCTTAAAAGATCTTTTTTTTCACATTGTTCATGTGAAATAACACAAGTTCTTAAGACTTTTTTAAATGTCTTCATAATTACTTATTGAAAATAAATTCATCTAGAAGATGTTCATCAAAAGCTTCTTTTGAAGGCTTAATATCAATCTTCCATCCTGATGACATAACGGCAAGTCTAACATTTTGTCCAGCTTTACCAATAGCGAGACTTAATTGGTCATCTGGAACAATCGCAAGTGCTGATTTATTTTTAACATCAATATTTAATACCTTAGTAACTTTAGCAGGTTGAAGTGAGTTAGCAATTAATTCTTCGTTTACATCACTCCACTTGTAAAGGTCAATTTTTTCACCACCAAGTGCATTAACTACTTCTTTAATTCTTTCTCCACCAGTTCCAACACAAGCTCCTAGTGCATCAACTTGTGGATCATTTGAATAAATCGCAATCTTGCATCTATCTCCTGCATCACGTGCAATACCCTTAATTTCAACTATTCCATCCTTAATTTCAGAAATAGAATTTTCAAGAAGTCTAATAACAAGATTCTTATCAGAACGTGAAACAACAATCTTAGGTCCCTTTGATCCTTGTTCAACTTTCTTAACATAAACTTTAATCTTGTCTCCTACATTAAATTCATCATGCTCAAGTAATTCAGACTTAGGTAATACAGTTGATGTTTGTTGACCTACATCAAGAATTAAGAACTTATCATTAATTCCTGTAATAGTTGCTGTAATCATCTCATCTTGGAACATTAAGAAATGTTCATAAGCTTTTGCACGCTCTACTCCCTTAATATCTGAACCAAATGTGGATTTAGCTGCTCTTGTAGTTTGTCTTGAGAATAATTTTGGATCAACTAAAGTTTGAATAATATCTCCAACCTTAGCATTTGATTTTACTTTCTTTGCATCCTCAAGAAGAATCTCTGTAATCTTATCTTCTTCCTCATCATCTTCAGAAGGTACTGTATATTCTTCAACTACTTTTTCTAAAGTATATACTAAGATTTCGTTCTTACCTGGATTAAATTCAACTTTAGCAGTTTTCTTAGTTTCCTTTTCTGTAGCTTTTACAATAGATGTCTTAAAGCTTTCTAATACTGTTTCAATATCAAGTTGTTTTGATTCAGCATAAGCTTCAATTTGTTTAAAAAATTCCTTAGATACCATTATATTTTCCTCCTTAAATTTTTACAGATAATCTAATTAGTTTTATGTCATCATAATTAATATCAACTTTTTTAATTCTACCTTTGATATTAATGCTTAAATTTATTATACCATTTTCAAATGAATTAAGGTATCCTTCATATATAGAATCCGATGTTTTAACATAAACATATTCTCCTATAGAATCACTTATTTCATCATCATTTCTTAATTCACGCTCAGCCCCTGGTGAAGATACTTCAAGCATGTACTCAGGCATATCAGAATCAATTGAATCTAATTTTTCTGATAAGTATTCATTTGCAAGCCCAAGTGTATCAGTATCAATACCACCTTTTTTATCTAAAAATACTTGTAGTACACTATACCCATATTCTTTAACAAATTTAATATCATATAAAATTAAATCATGTTCTTCTACATAGGGAATTAATATTTCTCTAACTTTCTCTAGATCCATAAAAGTCCTCCTTAAAGTAATTAAAAGGTGAGCTAACTACTCACCATAATACATAATAATTATAAAGCAACATCTATCAAAAAGCAATACCATTTTAGTAAAAACACCCTAAAATAGAATATGACATCAATTAAAGTTGCTTAAATAAAACAATTATACTATAATAGATATGCATTAAGAGGTGTTTTCATGAGAAAAGTATGTTATCCTGGATCATTCGATCCAATCTCAAATGGTCACTTAGATATTATAGAACGTGCTTCTAGACAATTCGACGAAGTGCATGTATTAGTTTCTTATAACGTAAATAAGAAATCAACCTTTACTCCTGATGAAAGAGTAAAAATGATTGAAAAAGTTTGTAAGAAATTTAAAAACGTTAAAGTTGCTAAATCAAAAGATTTAACAGTAAAATATTGTAAAGAAAATGGAATTTCTTCAATGGTTAGAGGTCTTAGAAATTATATGGATTATGAAGCTGAATTCAATCTATATCAATTCAACAAAGATATAGACCAATCAATTGAAACTATTCTTCTATTTCCATCTACTAGAACACAATTTGTCTCATCTTCTTCGATAAAAGAACTTGTTGCATTTGATCTTGATATCACACCATATGTTCCAAAAGAGATTATAGATGAAGTGGTTTCAAGACTAAAAAACAATATAAAATAAAAAACAAGGAATCAATTTTATGATTCCTTAATTTTTTTATATCCTAAAGATTCCATTTTTTTATTAAGTATAGAAACTGATTTTGATGAATAAAAATAAAATATTAAAGCACCCAACAAATAAGGTATTATAAGAACAACTATAAACATTATAAATGGGATCAGAAAATACCATTTAAAATTTTTAATCTTATTAAATTCTCTTACAATGTCACCGCTTATTTTTTCACCATCGTTATACGCAATATAAATGATTTTCCCATATATTTTACTAGAGACTAAAATAATATTTACATTCTCTTCTTCTATTCCATCCCCTATAGGGACATATTCATTATGTAATTTATCAATCAAAGAAACTTTAGGTGAAAACCAAATAAATATACCTAAAAGAATATTTATAACACCCATAGTTATTCCTATAATCGCATCATAATAGTTTGCGTTCTTCGTGTCCATTAAAGCTGATAAAATCATAACTTGTGCAAGGACTACTGCGTAAAGCGAAATTCCTAAGTTTATTATTTGCGCATTTCTAAACACATGACCTTTTCCTCTTACCACAAAAAGTCCACGCACTCCAAATATAATTTCAAGAAAGGCTATAAGTGCCCATGATATTGAAAGCCAATTTGGGAAATCAATATGCATAGTATCAAACATTAAAAGTCTTCCCATATATATCGAATATTCAACACCAGATATTATAATCAAAAGCCCTACAAAGAAATTATATATTTTAAATTTACTTGGTTCTTTAAGTGATTTATTACATAACATTTTAGATAATAATATACAAATATTTACAGTACCTGAAATTAAAAAGAATCCACCACCAGTATTTCTAAATATGTATGCTAAAATAAATTTCACTAAAACTACAACTAAGTTAGAATATGTAGAGAATAATATTAAATATATAAACTTTTTTTCATATGTTGTTTGTTTTATTTTATCTAGAATTTTCATTTATATCTCCAACTATTTTCTATATTTTATCACTTTATTTTTATAATTTTAAGTATTTTTATTTGAAGAATATAAAAAGCACCATCAAGGTGCTTAATATTTTATTGAATCTATATATTTTATAATATCTAATGGCGTATGTAGCAATATTTTAGGATTTAATTTTTGAAGTTCTTCATTCGTTCTAAACCCATAGTCTACAATAATATAATCACATAAAGAATTTTGTGCAAATTTTATATCAACATCAGAATCTCCTATATATAATACTTCAGATGTTTTTAAATTATATTTATCTAGCACATAATTCATCATATCAGGTGCTGGTTTTTTTTCTAAACCCTCCGTTTCACCTAGAGTGAAGTTGAAAATATTTTTAAAATAAGCTTCACTTATTTTCTTTACCGCATCATTTTTCTTATTAGATATAATACCAAGTTTAAAATCCTTAAGATAATCTAAAAGTTCTAATATGCCATCATATACTACGCTTTTATCAGCGTAATGAATATCATAGTATTCTCTAAAAAGTTTATAAACTTCATCACTTTTATAATTATTAGAACCCTTTATACATAAATTCTTAATTCCATTCCCAACAAAACATCTAACTTCTTCTAGCGTTCTTTCTTTTAAACCTAAAGTTATTAAAGAATAGTTTAAGGCAGCTGCTAAATCTTCTAGCGAATTTAAAAGTGTACCATCAAGATCAAATAATATCATTTTATATTTCATAGAAATCCCTCCGCCTTATTATAATCTATATTTTATTAAAAATTAACATCTTTAAATGCATTAACTATATTATCTAATGCAAGTTTTAGATAATCTCTTCTAGTCGCAACATTAATTCGCTCGAATCCTTCACCCATTTTACCAAATATATATCCATCATCAAGCCATACTAAAGCTTTATTTAAAATAACATCTGATATTTTTTTGTAATCATCTAAAACCCCATTAAAGTCAAGCCACAAAAGGTATGTCCCTTCTGGTCTTAACACTTTAACTTTTGGCATATTCTTTTTAAAATAATCTATTACAAATAAAACATTATCCCAAATATATTTTTTAACTTCTTCTAACCACTCTAGACCTTTATTGTAAGCTGCAGTAGATACGACAAGTCCTAAAACTGATACTTGAGAATATCCTATTCTATCTAATTCTTTTTTGAATTTTTGTTTGATTAAACTATCATTAAATATTGTATATCCTAATTGAAGTCCTGGAATATTAAAACTTTTTGAAGCACTTGATACTACAACAAAATTTTTATCACATATATTTAACATTGTTGTAAATTTATTTAGTTCAAAAACAAAATCTTGATGTATTTCATCGGAAATAATAAATACATTATGCTTCTTGCATATATTATTTAATCTTATTAATTCTTCTTTAGTCCAAACACGGCCTACAGGATTATGTGGATTACATAAAATAAATAGTTTTACATTGTTTTCTACTATTTTATTTTCAAAATCTAGAAAATCTATTTCATATCTTATTCCATTAAATCTAAGATTTGATTCTACAATATTTCTATTGTTATCAACAACAGATTCTTTAAATGGATAATAAACAGGAGACAATATTATAACACTATCATCTTCTTTAGTTAAAATTCTTATAAGGGTACATAATGAAAACACAACACCTGGTGTTAGTGTTATTAAATTTCTATCTATTATTGCATCATATTGTCTTTTATACCAACCCTCTAGCGCATCAAAATATTTATCTGTTGGCTCACTATATCCAAAAACACCACCATCTATAAATTCTTTCATTGGAGTTAGTATTTCATCTGGTAATTTAAAATCCATATCCGCTACCCAAAATGGAAGTGCGTTTTCTGGTCTTCCTCTTTTTATATCCCATTTAAGACTAAATGTATTTTTTCTATCAACAATTTCTGAAAAATCATATTTACTCATATATAGCTTGCCTCAAATCTTTGATTAAATCTTCACAGTTTTCAATCCCTACAGAAATACGTAAGAATCTTTCATTAATACCTCTTTTTTCTCTTTCTTCCTTTGGTACATCTGAATGAGTTTGTTTAATAGGGTATGTAATTAATGAATCAACTCCTCCAAGGGATTCTGCATATTGGAATATTTTAACATCTTTTAATATTTTCATCGCAAGTTCATGCGATTCAACTTCAATTGAAATCATTCCACCAAATCCTGTTGATTGTTTGTTATTTATTTCATACCCTTCTGAGTTTTCAAGTCCTACATAATACACTTTTTTGACCTTATCTAGGGTTTGTAAAAATTCTGCAATCTTTAATGCGTTAGAATTAATTCTATCCATTCTAATCGCAAGTGTTTTAATTCCTCTTTCAATTAAAAACGCATCAAAAGGTGATAGATTAGCACCTATTGTTTTAGAATGATATTTAATTAAATCATCAAGTTCTTTAGTTTTTACAACCACAAATCCTGCAAGTGCATCATTATGTCCTCCTAGATATTTAGTACCTGAATGAATTACAATATCACATCCTATATCAAGAGGACGTTGAAAATATGGCGTTAAAAAAGTATTATCAACAATTGATAATATATTATTTTTCTTACATATATCTACAACATCATATAAATTTGTAACTTTCATTGTTGGGTTTGTAGGAGTCTCTATATAGATTGCTTTCGTATTTTCTTTTATGGCATTTAAAATATTTTTAGTATTTGATGTATCAACGAAACTAAATTCTACACCATTTTCTATACAAATGCTTCTAAAAAGTCTTAAAGCTCCACCATATAAATCATCTGATGCGATTATATGATCTTTTGGTTTAAAAAGTAAAAATGTTGTTGTAATTGCGGCCATGCCTGAACTAAAAGCTGTACAACCATTCCCATTTTCTAAAGCATTTACAACAAGTTCTATATGACTTCTTGTAGGATTTGATACTCTAGAGTAACTATATTTTGAATCTACATCAACACCTTTATGCACAAAAGTTGCAGATTGGCATATAGGTTGAGTAAGTGTTCCCCACTCATCTTTTATATTGTTATCTGCGTGTAAACAGAGTGTATCTATCTTCATATTATCTTAACCTCCACTATTTTTCCACTTCCACCACAATATTTTATGGTTTCTTGAATTATCTTATTTGCGACCTCATCTAACATTTTATCACTTGTATTCATATTACCTTCTACAATGTAAAATGCACTTTTAGTATTATTTGTGACCTTGGTTTTTTCTACTTGCCTTACCTCTAGTCTACATAAAACATCATTTGATGAATCACAATATGAATATTCCCCTACTTTAATTTTATGAGGTTCTACTTCCCCTACAGGAATGAAGTTTTCACTTCCATCACAAATTTTTAAAATAACATCCCCAGATACATAAGATGTATCATGAGCACCTAGGCATAATTTAGAATCAATTGAAATTAAATTATAGATATCAACCACTTTATTAATTGTTGTTAAATCATTTCTTACCTTTAACATCTTAATAAGATTTTTAGATGCGCTTATATTTTTTCTATTTGATATTCCACCATTAGTACGTATCATATCAAAACCATTTAATATATCATCTGTTTCAATATCAAAATCTTTATATTTTGAAATCAACTCTTTTAAATATGATTCTCTAAATGATAAATACTCGCTAGATATAGTATTATTATCTAAGCCCTCTATTAAAACAAATTTTATTTTCAAGCCTAAACCTAACACTCTTTTTTCAACATAAAAATTCATTAAACTCACCTCAAATTTCTTTTGATGTCATAACACACAGAAATAGTCCTGCGCCACTTTTAAGATTATAGTTAGGCTCATAGCCTAATTTTTTATAAAATCCTAAAGCTTCTTCTCTTGAATTAATATAAATCTTATTATATCCCATTTCTTTAATCCATTTTTCAGCTTCTAAAATAGTCTCTCTTCCATATCCTTTTCCTCTATAAGATTTAATAGTTGCGACACGCTCAATTTTGCAGGCTTTTTCATCTTCTAGAATGTGAATGCGAAGTGTACTTACAGGTTTATTACCATCTAGTGTTAAAACATAAAGTGAATCATCTTTATCATCAGAAAATTCTTTATTTAAATCCACACCAAAGCCAAAAACCATAGCTTCAACTCTTACATAATATACTCCAGCTCTATCACTAATGCTTTTTACTCTAATTGTTTTCATTTATATCACCTCTTGCAAGTTCTACCGCTAATGCACTACTTTTCATAAGATCAGAAATACTAGATGTCTCATTTTTAGTGTGAGGATTATTATATCCTGAAGCCACTACAATACCTCTTATTCCATTAGAGGTAAGGTTGTTGTTATCAGATCCTCCAAATGTAGAAATAAATTTATAATCTATTCCTAAATTAGTACAAGCTCTAACATAATTCTTTATAACCTCTTCATCACTATTGATTTTATATGAATGAAATTCTGTTTCTTTTACAAATTCAATATTACCATTTAGAAGGTTTCCTTCAGTTTTAAATGTATTTTCTACATCATCTAAAATTTTAAAGGCTTCTTCTTCATCTAAAGACCTAAGTTCACCTTTAATTTCCACTAAATCTGGAACAATATTAGATTGACTACCACCACTAATAACTCCAAAATTCAATGTTGTATTCTTACTTATTCTTCCACTTGTGATTTTAGATATGGCGTTAGAAGCAATCTTTATTGCGTCTACGCCAAGTTCAGGATTAAAACCACTGTGAGCACTCTTGCCAAATACTTTAATATTAAAAGATGAAATAAGTGGTGCTTCAATAGCTGCTGTACCAATACTTCCAGCTAAATCAAAAACATACGCAACCTTTGATTTAATATTGTTATAATCAAATACCCTAGACCCTTTACAATAAGTTTCTTCAGCAATAGGGAAGAATACCTCAATACTTTTATGTAAAATATTATCTTCCTTTATAACTTCTAGTGCTTCAATTATTGAAACAAGTCCAGATATATCATCTGCGCCAAGAACAGTAGTTCCGTCTGATTTAATTAAATCTCCATCAAATATAACTTTTTTAAAAACTCCTGGAGATACTGTATCTTGATGTGCTAAAAACAGAACATCTCCATCACTATTTCCTTTAAGTGTTGCGTAAATATTTTTTCCTAAATCTGTTGATGTTGTATATTTTTTCAATTCATTACTCACATCAAAATATTTAACCTCAAGACCTAAGTCAGCAAGTCTTTTTATAAGATATTCTGATATATCTTTTTCGTGATAAGTTTCACTATCAAATTCACTTAAAATTTTAAATTCTTTTATAATTCTATCTTTATTAATAGGCATTTAAATCACCTTTTCTTTTTTAATATCACTATTCCTAGTGAGTTAGTAGGAATATACATATATTTTATACATTTTTATATATATGTCAATAT
>CAVCDW010000051.1:0-13492 GCA_963601055.1 Elusimicrobiaceae bacterium | reverse complement strand
CTTTAGAAAAACATTAGATAATTTTGATTTAGAAAAAATCATAAATTACAATGATGCCAAATTACAAGAACTTTTAAATGATAAAGGAATTATAAGAAACAAATCTAAGCTAAATGCGCTTATTTCAAATTCAAAAATTTACAAAAAGATAATAGATGAATTTTCTTCTTTTAATTCTTATTTAATAACATTTACAAAAGACGAAATAATATATGAAAATAACAAAACTACAAATGAATTATCTGATAATATTTCAAAAGATTTAATAAAAAGAGGAATGAAATATGTAGGAAGTGTCACTATTTATTCTTACCTTTGCGCAATAGGTCGCATTAATGCCCATCAAAAAGAATGCTTTTTATATAAAAAATTATTTGATTGATTTAAATATACTTTATAACATTATTTTAATTCAATCTTTAAATAACACTTTTTATACAAAAAAGTCTACTGAAATTTATCAATATTGAAATTATATATTAAAATTGGTATAATTTATATAGAGAAAGATCGTAATAATCATGACACTTGAAGATTTTTTTAGTTATAACTATGTTGCATTATTTAGCATAATTTTTATTTTTATAGCGTTAATGAATAATAAAGGGCTTATCAAACGTGATAAAGTCTTATTTTTTTGTTATTATTTCATTAGAATTATTTGAATTCATATTCTTTAATCTAGAACGTGCAGTTTCAAAAGAAGGTGGTCCTTCTTACTAAATAGTGCTTAGAAAATTATTCTCGGCTTTTGGATATTCCATAAGACCTCTAATTATTTATTGTGGATTAAAAATCATTTATAAAGATGATAGATCAAAATTAAATTTGATTCTACTGATTCCCGAAGTTATAGTTATTTTCTTTGCCTTCTCTACATTCTTTACTGATGTATGTTATACTTATAATTCTAACAATGTATTTATATCAGGTCCTTTAATTTACATTCCACCTATTGGAATTGCATTTTATTTCTTTGTAATGATAATCTTCTTTATTAAAAAGAGAATTTTCCATCAAGCAAAAGAAATGATTCAATTATTTATAATTGTAGTATTTGGAATCGGATCTATGATAATAGATATGATACTAGACACTTCAATTAGTAGATCCTCACTTGTGATTGCTACAATACTTTGTTTATATTGTACTCAAAACTTTAGACTCGTTGAAAACATAAATCTACTTGAAGAAAATGAAGTTTTAAAACATACAATAGAGCGACTAGAAAAAACTGAAGAGGAACTTAAAGTCAGTAATGAAACTGCAAATAAAGCTTATTTAATTCTATCTAAAGCATATCTATCACTTCATAGAATTAATGTAATTACTAATACTTATGATACTATTAAAACTCAACCTCAAATTGAAGCGTTAAAATTAGAAAATACTAAAGCATTCGATAAAAATATTCTAAACATAATGAAAAAGTTATCTAAACCTGATTATTTTAAAACTGTCGCTGAATTTCTTGATTTAAAAAACATAGATTCTAGAATGAGTAATAGTGATTATCTTTCTTACGAATTTGAAGGAACAGTACATGGTTGGTGCCGTTTAGTTCTTTTAAAAGAAGATGTAGAAGATGGTCGTATTACTACTGTTCTTTTTGGAGTACAAGTAATCGATGCTGAAAAGAGAAAAGAAAAATTCTTAACTACTCTAGCTAACACAGATCAATTAACTCAAATTTTAAACAGAGGTGCTGGTGAAAATCTGGTTGAACAAAAACTTAAAAAGAATCAATTTGGATTATTCGCAATATTAGACTGTGATCATTTCAAATCTATTAATGACACTTATGGTCATAATGTTGGAGATATGGTTATAAAAGATCTTGCGAAAGCACTAACTCTAGCATCTAGAAAAGAAGACGTTGTATTTAGACTTGGTGGAGATGAATTTGCGATATACGCAGATAACATAAATACTGTTGAAATGGCTGAAGAATTATTTTCAAAGATTACTGCGAATATCGATAACATTCATATACCAGCATTAAAAAATAGAAAACTTTATGTTTCAATTGGATTTGCGTTTGCAACTAGTAAAAACAATAAGTTTGATGAAATTTATAATCAAGCAGATTCTGCAATGTACGAATCAAAATTAAAGAAAGGTCATTCAAGAACTTTCAAATAATAATAAAACCGCATTTTTAATATGCGGTTTTTCTTTTGTTATTTAAATATTTTTATTTACGCAATTCTTCTCTTACTTCCATAAGAGTATTTCCAAGTAAATTATTGCCACGCCATTTTTCTTTATTAAAACGATCAGGATCACTCATTGATAACCCAATACCCCAAATCAAATCTCTTACTGCACATTCACATAAAGTATCATTGCCCGTATTCAATAATTTATCCTTTAATTCACTATTTTGACTAAATTTTGCCAGCAAAGCATCTTTCACTACATTCTTGCGAATTGCACTCCAAACATCATCATTATAATTAGAAACAGCACGACCAAAAGCTTTTATACTTTCAACATTGTCTGTGGCCATAATTTTATTTGCGATTTCTAAATCATTAAAACAAATAGCTTTTTTATACATCATATATTGTTCAACTGATGAAAATTTAATACCATCTATTTCAAAGGATAAAAGATACCAATTGCTTAAATATCCATTTTCTTCATTAGGCTTATGAAAACAAATCATTTTATATCACCTACTTTTTTTACATCTAATTCTAGTTCTAAACCATGAAGCCCAGCATATGCTTTATTTAAATATTCTACAGGAACTCTCCTTAATTTATACCCATAGATTTTAAAAAAAAAGCCATAATTCTTTATAGTCCATTGTGTTTACAAAATCTTGGCCATCATCAATTGCCTTGTGTGTCTTAATTTTCATATAACAATTTATAAAATCTTTTGTATCACAATTGGTAAAAGAAAAATATACAAAATCAAAAATCTTAAGGCCTTCCGTATCATGCACAAATTTATGAACATATCATCTTTGTTCATTAGGCCTACAAACAACCCATTCTTTGGCTAATTCCAAGTTATCGGTTAAATAAAATCCTTCTAATAGTCATGTTTTCCATCACCAAGACCAAAAGTAGGATTAATCTCTTTATTTGGACTTTCGTGATACAATATAATTTTTGCCACACTTTCAACTTCTAACTTATTTTCTACTTACTAATTTAAAAACAAATGCCTATAATTATTTTACCATATGAATAAATAAGATGTTAAATAATTATGTCAAAAATTATAAAAATATATTTTAACGTAAGAACAACGTTTAATTATATATCAATTAGTATATCTCAAACCTATATATATCATATAGTTTTAAAAAAAGTCCACTAAGCTATAAGCCTAATGGACATATTTTTATTCATATTGTTCTAAATAATTGTTAATAGCCTCAGATGACATATTATTTTTATTTGTGATAAATATATCTATTAATGTATCATAATCATCAAGAATCTTATTTAAATAAGTTGTTGATAATGATACAGATGCATTGATTCCATTATCTTTCAGAATATCAGAGCTAAACGAATCATAGTTGTCACCTTCTTGAATAAACATCATTGGAACATCTACCGCATGTGAAACATATGTATCATTTTCTTCATCATATGTATAATAATATCTAGTTCTATATTCAATATCATACTTACGACTAGTTTTAACAGTTAATTTAGTATTATATGTTGGTGATAATAAAGTAGATTTCCCATTTAAATATATATTAACAGTACTTTTTGATGATTTATTATCATCAGTCTTATCAATAACTTTAACCGAATTAATTCCTGCTATATCCCATAAATTAAACCATAAAGTATTATATGTACCTTTAATACCAGAAACTTCTAATTCTTCTCTAACTTCATATCCAAGCATTCTTCCTTCAGTTGCAGAATACAATTCATTGATGTATCCATCAAATCCAGTCATACCAGATGATTTATTACCAATCACAGAAACATATCCATTTTCTACATAGAAATCAGCACACGCTTGAACTTTGTCTGATCCTTCGTATGTTGTATATTCATAAATATGACCTGTTGTTTTTCCATTGTTTTGAACAACAGATAAATAAGAGGATCTAGATGCACTCTTTCCATAAAGTGTTAATCCATATGTAGTTGCCATTTCATATCCATTTGGTGTAATTACATACTTAACTTTATAGGAATCTCCTAAACTAATAAACATTCCTTTTGAATCTGTTGCTAAGTTATATTCCATTTTTATAACTGGTTTTACTGAACCAAAACCTGGTACAGTTACAGAATCAGTAAGTGTAATATTGAAAATTAATTTAGAATTCTTGTATTCAAATTTTCCGTTGTATCCACTACCACTAAAATTATGAGACATTTCATCAGCATATGAATTTGTAATGTATATATCCACTGCATTTCCTGCTGCATTTAATGCTGTTTGAGCAACATTAAATACTTTAGCCATTGCTACACTTTGGTTGATATTTTCAACTACCATTTGCCATTGTTCACCATATCCAGCTTTGTTAATAGTTGATACATTAGTAAATGATGAAAAATCATAATTAATGCTAGATGTGTTTACTACGTTAGCTGCATAACTTGGTCTCATTGCTTCAGGGAGGTAATCATACGCAGTTGTACTCTCTACCGCTGTAAGTCTTGCTATGTAATCTTTTACAGTACTAATTAATAATTCTTTAATATGTGCATTGGTTTCTGCTATTACTGTTTCAAGTGTTGATGGGATGTCTTCAATATTTGTTATAGCGTTAAGTTTTGCTATTTCAGTAGCTGCAAATGCATTTAAATCTTTTCTAAAATCTTCATTTGGAATTTTAGCAATTCCAGCATCTACAACTTCTTGTAATTTAGATACTGCAATTTTCTTTGTCTCGCTTAATGCATAGGCTTCCATGTCATCTTTAATTTCTTTAATACATGGTTCAAAGCCATCAATAGTATCAACCGCTTCTAATTTCTTTTTCTCCTCAGTATAGAAATTTTGTGTATCAGCCTTTAAAGTATCATAAGGAATCTTTGCAATTAACGCTGTAACATAAGGATCTAATTCTTCTAAAGCTTTATTCTTTAAAGCAATAATAACCTTTTCTGTCTCAGTGCTTATATAGTTCTTTGTATCATTTAGAATTTCTTTAAATGTATCTACTATTTCATCTAATGATTCAACAGCATTAATCTTAGCCATTTCTGTATTATAAAAATTTTGAACTGATGTTTTTAAAGTTTCATCTGGTATTTTTTCAATTAAAGGCTTAATAGTTTCATTTAGTTTTTCTATTGCCATCGGTTTTAATGTATCTTTAGCAAACACTTTAGTATCTTCAACAACCTTAGTTGCTGCTGCTTTTGCAGTTTCAAGGTCAGTTATACCATTTATGTATTGCTTTTCAGTATCATAATAATTTTGAATTGCTGTCTTTAAATCACCATCTGGTGCTTTAGCAATTACTGGATTTACGATTTCATCTAATTTAGAAATTGCTGTATTCTTATTTGATTGAATTTGGACATTTTCACTATTAGAATTATCTGTACCATTATCAGATGTATTATCTTTATTGGAGTCATTCCCTCCATCACTTCCACATGCTGTTAAACTAGTTAACGCAAATAAACTTAATGCTGTTGTTAATATTATTTTCTTTTTCATATTTTCTCCTCATTATTTAATATTTTTCGCATCTGCTACTGCTTTTTGCATTAGATAATAACATTTATTGTTATTATCATTAATTGAATTAGATTGAAGCACTTTATAAGTAATATAAAGAACACCTGGAATTATAAACAATACTAATAGCAGTTATACTGTTGTAAATTCCATTTCATCATATACTTTAAGATGGCTTTTTGCATCTTCATATTATTATCAAATTTACGATATTCATTATAATTTGACATTGTAATATCGCGTGCCATAATTTGATATTGATGATGTACACGACTAGATCGTTGTGTACTTTCTTGTGTAGGTTCCCATCAAAATGCCATCATATCGCTTATATATCTATAACACTAATTATATTGTTCTCTATAATATTTATCGCCTTGATGACTTCCTTTCAATTCTATTTGATTTGTTTCTTACATATTTCCTCTAACTCTCCTCTTTCTTCATCTTTCAAATTTTTTCTTAATGCGAATGGATATACAAACACACTTAAAATCATAGATAATATAGTCGCAAATATTATTGCTAACACCGCAAGAATAATACCAAGTATAAAGAATAAAATTTTTACAACAATAAGAAATATTAATCCTCCAATACTAATATCAAAAATTATTCCTGGTAACTCTACAAATCCCCAAGATGCTATTTCCAACCACAAATCAGGAATGAACGTATTATTTAATGCCATTGTTGCTACAAAGAAATATGATAAAACTGCCACGACCAAACAAAATAATCCAGTTTCAACATCTCTTTCAACAAACGAAGCTATCCCAGTGATTATAAACGCAACAGCAAATATAGTTGCCAATATAAATGAATTAATTCGCCTTTCTCTTAAAGATTCTTTATTTTTCTTTTGTTCTTCTTCTTTTTCTCTTTTCTCTTCAGCAAGTCTTATTTCATTGCAATCATTACACAAAATGCGTTGTATAATTTGATTACCATCAGTTCCCATGTACGTTTCAGTAATTCTATTTAAATTTACAGATTCATATATAGGCTTATTACATTGCTCACATACAGCTAACATTGGTTTATGTTCTTCCAATATAGACATATTATCTAAAGTATTATTCTCTACCCTATCTTCTTCGTTATTTTCCATTTCAAACAATTCTTCAATTGAGCAATTAAGAATTCCACACATTTCTTTTATTGTATCAATCGATGGTTCAGCATCGTCATTTTCCCACCTTGATACTGCTTGATAAGTAACATGCAATTTATCAGCTAAATCTTTTTGCGTTAAGCCTTCTTTATTTCTAAATTCTTTAATTTTAGGACCTATTCCCATAAAATACACCATCCTTTTTCAACTTCATTATATAATTGAGTCATCTATATAGAAATCAATCTTTCTTTGAACAACTCAACTTTTTGTTGAATCACTATATATCAACTCATAATATCAATTTAATTCCGTATTTTTTATACCAAAATACTAAGGATGATGCTTTTTTTAGTTTACTGGCATCAATTTTTTTCTTCATTTAATCTACCTAATTATCCCTAACAAAAAAAGACCTTGATTAAAAACCAAGATCCCTTATCGGATGTAAAAATTTTACCCCCCCCCATAAAATTTTAGATTTATTAAGTAACATTATATCTTATGAAGAAGGCAAGGTAATTTTTATCTACAGTTAAATATTACCATCTTAAAACACAAGTGTCAACCGATTTAAAACATATAATATAATTCTGTTTGATTTTAAATTCACTATCATTTAAATATTGCATAAACAATTTAAATATTAAAATTATCTAAGTAATAATATTTTATATTAATTCTCTGTAATGATTCATCTAGCTGTTCATTCTTCTTTGAATTTACTACAACTACAAGTTTATAATTTTCTTTATTAAGAAGTGATGATAATAAATAAAGTTTTTCAAGCGTATTATAACTAATTGTTGTTTTAACATTTAGTAAATAAATATATGTTTTATAATCTTCAAGGTAGAAATTAAACTTCTTAGAAAGTGCTCCTAATTCAAGAGTAACTGCTTCCTTATATTTAATATTATTTTGTTTTAAAACATCTGTGATTATTTTTTTAGCTGATTCACTCTTTTTTGTTATCTTAATATCTTTTTTCAAAAAATATTCATGTGAATTACAATAAGTTGTAGTCTCAATTTTAGAATAGCTTCCATCACTATTACATATTTTAGCGTTATAAGTATCATTCTTTAACACTTCAATATGGGATAATATTTGATTCTTTATTTTTGAATCTAAAATAGGTACTGCAATCTCTACACGTCTTACTGTATTTCTTGTCATCATATCAGCACTTGAAATATACATTTTTGGTTCATCACGTCCAAATAAATATATACGTGAATGTTCTAAGAATCTACCTACTATACTTTTAATTGTAATAGTTTCTGTATAGTCTTTAATTTGAGGGAGTATACAACATATTCCTCTTACAATTAAATCTATTTTTACTTTATGTTGAGATGCTTCTACAAGTTTATTTATGATATCAATATCTGTTATTGAATTCATTTTAAAGAATATATAACCATTTTCATTTAATGCGATTTGTTCATCAATAAGTTTTATAATTCCGCTCTTTAGCGTATTAGGCGCAACTAAGAGTTTATTATATGTATGAGTAAGATTTCCAAGTAACATATTATTGAAGAAATTATTCGCATCTTCCCCAATTTCTTGATTGCTTGTAATATATGAATAGTCTGTGTAAATACTTACAGTTTTTTCATTATAATTTCCTGTTCCTATTTGTGTTATATATGAAACTTTATTATTACTCTTTCTTGTGATTAAACATATTTTTGAATGCACTTTGTAATGTTCAAATCCATACATTATATGGCATCCTGAATCTTCAAGTTTTTCAGAGAAATCAATATTGTTTTGCTCATCAAATCTAGCTCTTAATTCAATTAAGATTTGAACATCCTTACCATTTTCAGCAGCTTGGCATAAATAATCAACAAGCTTTGATTTTTTGCTTAATCTATATATAGTTATTTTTATTGAAACAACTGATTTATCAGTAGCTGCTTCTTTTATTAATTTTAAGAATGGTTCCATTGATTCAAATGGATAAAAAAGTAGGGCATCATGTTTAGAAATTTGAGGGATAATCTTATCACATGTATTAATGTACATATTATCTTTTTGTACTAATTTAGGATAGAAATATTTTTGATTATAACCACTTATAAGATCATATATAAAATTAAATTTAAGTGGTGATTTACTAACAAAAACATTAGATTTTGGAAGTTCTAACTTTTGTAGTAAAATACGTTCCTCAAATGTGTTTAATTGATTACTACATTCTAATCTTACAGGTTTTAATCTACATCTTTTTTTAATTAAACCTTTCATTATATTTTTATAATCATAAACATCATCATTTTCTGCATCATCTAGTGATATATCCGCATTTCTTGTAATAGATATAATATTTTTGTGAATGATTTCATATTTCTTAAATATTAAATCGGCAAAATCATAAATTAATTGTTCAATAAGAATATAATCATTTTCTATTTGTTTATACTTAGGTATTGAATTTGGAATTTGAACAAGTCCTAATACACTATCACTTTTTACATTTAATGTCGCAATTAAATATAACATCTTATTCTCGATATGTGGGAATGGATGATTAAAATCAAGAATTTGAGGTGATAATAGAGGTAATATTTCATTTTTAAAATACTTTTTTAATTCTTTTCTTACTTCAGGATTAAAATCCTCAAGTTTACAAAAATGAATATTTTCCTTATCCAAATCATCTAATAAATTTTTAAACACATCATCTTTTTTCTTTATTAGTGGTTTTACATGCTCAATAATACTATGAAGTTGGCTCGCAACACTCATATCTGTTTTTGAATCTTTAGTCTCAGGATTTAATTCCTTTATATTTTCTAAACTACCTACACGAATCATAAAAAATTCATCAAGATTTGATATAAAAATTTCAAAGAATTTTAAACGTTCCATTAATGGAGTAGTTTTATCATTTGCTTTATCAAGTACTCTTTCGTTAAATGATAACCAAGAGATTTCTCTATTTTGAGTATATGGATATTTCATAATTATGCCTCTTGTAAAATGTGAGTAAGGTATCCTTCTCTTACACCATTCTCACAAACAATTACCTTATTTGCGTTAATATATTTCATTACAGTTTTTAATACTATTAATCCACAGCTTACTGTAAGTGTACGTTCAGGTACAATATTAAGCACAAGTCTTAACCAACTTATAGAATCTCTTTTAAGCATTCTATACCATCTTCTAACATCATCATAACTAAATTCTTGGGTATCTATGCCATCTTCTTTCTTCTTTATTTTAAGCAATGCTCTAATAGTTCCACCGACACCATATATAACATCTTTCTTTTCTGTTATTCCTTGTTCTTTTAACATTTTAGTTATATATTCTTTCATATCTTTTGTATTAAAATCTACAACAGAATTTTTATTTAAGAATAACTCTTGCATATTAAGAGAACCACATGGGATTGATTTTTTATTTTCTATTTCATTATTGTTGAAAAAAGTAAGTTCTAAACTTCCTCCACCGATGTCAAGAACTGCGCCACTTTCTGATTCAATAGATTGAGATGCGCCTAGATAACCATATAACGCTTCTTCCTCACCTGATAATACTTCTATTTCTATTCCTGTTAATTCTTTTACTTTAGCTAATACTTCATCAACATTTTTAATGCATCTAAAAGATGCGGTCGCAAACGCATGATAATTTGTAACCTTCAACATATTAAGAATTTGTTTGTATTCATTTAATATTTCTGCACATAAATTAATACCTTCACTAGTTAATTTATCATCTTCTCTTAAACTTATTAATTTTGCGAATTCCTTTTTATCTATAATTGATTTGTATTTATTTCTTACATTTTTATAAACTTTTAATCTAATTGTATTTGAACCAATATCTATTATTCCGTACATATTATTACTCCTTATTCATATTCATATTTTATTAATAAAATGTAAATATAATCTCACTCTTGTGTAAAATAATTGTAAAGAAGTAAATAAATTATAAATTCAACTAATCAAATACAAAATCTTCTATTTTTTTTAAATTATTGTTATAATCAAAATAAATAAAGAGGTATAAAACATGTCAAAACTTACTACAAAAAAACAAATTGCCCAATCTTTTAAAGATTTATTACTTGAAAAACCACTACCTAAAATAACAATAAATGATATCGCTATTAAAGCCTCTATCACTCGTCAAACATTTTATTATCATTTCACTGATATTATTTCTTTAGTCGAATGGATTACTATTGAAGATAGTAAAAAGGTACTTGAAGACAAAACATCATACGAGACTTGGCAAGAAGCTTTTCTTGCGGTGTTCAATTTAATATATGATGATAGAGTATTTATAAATAATATTTATCATAATGTAAGTCATGAAATATTATCATCTTATTTATATAAATTAGTATATCCTATTATTTATGTAGTTATTGATGAAAAATCAAAAGGTAAAAACATTAAAGATGAAGATAAAATATTTATTACAAACTTTTATAAATATGCATTTGTAAGTATAGTACTTGAGTGGGTTGATAAAAATATGCGACAAGACCCAAAAATAATTATCGAAAAAGTTTCAGCATTAGTTAAAGGTACAATTGATAATTGTATTGATAACATTAATAAAAATTAATTTTACAATATTTTACATTTGTCAAATGTTTTTACATTGTTCAAATATTATAAATTTTATTTTCCATAAATTTTATTAAAATATAGGTGTAAGTTGAAAGTAGGAGGTATTTTAATATGTATTATGGAGCTGGAACTTATGAAGCATTCGCACACCCTTTAAAACCAGAAGGTGTGGATAAAAAGAGTGCATATATTATTGGAACTGGACTTGCAGGACTTTCTGCCGCATTCTATCTAGTTCGTGATGGGCAAATGAAAGGTGAAAATATTCACGTCCTTGAAAAACTTGAACTAGCTGGTGGTTCATGTGATGGTCGTAAAGATGTATCAAAAGGATTCTACATGCGTGGTGGAAGAGAAATGGATAACCATTTTGAATGTATGTGGGATATGTATAGAGACGTCGAGTCTATTGAAACTCCTGGTATTTCTGTTCTTGATGAATATTACTGGTTAAATAAAAAAGATCCTAATTATTCCCTATGCCGTGCTAGTATAAATAAAGGTGAAAATGCCCATACTGATGGTTTATTTAAACTAGACAAGAAGTCTGCATTAGCACTAACTAAATTATTTATGACTCCTGAAAAGGAATTAGAGGACAAAGAAATCCAAGAAGTTTTACCAAAGAGTTTTTGGTCTACTAACTTCTGGCTATACTGGCAAACTATGTTTGCGTTTCAAAAGTGGTCAAGCGCTCTTGAAATGAAAAGATATATTTGTAGATATGTTCACCATATTGATGGATTGCCTGATTTTAGTGCTTTAAGATTCACTAAATACAATCAATATGAATCAATGATTTTACCACTTGTAAAATATCTTGAAAAACATGGTGTTAAAATTACTTATGGTATTGATGTTAAAAATGTAATCATTGATAACACAGAGAAAAAGAAAGTTGCTAAAAAAATACTTTACGTAGAAAAAGGCGTTCAAAAAGAATTTAAGCTTACTGAAAATGATTTAGTAATTATTACTAATGGTTGTTGTACCGATACTTCTTGTTACGGTTCTCAAAATGCTGCACCTGATTTATCAGCTATTAAAAATGGGTGTGGTGAATCATGGGATATGTGGAAGAATATCGCAAAACAAAGCCTACATGGTGAATTTGGTGACCCAATGAATTTCTGCTCTAATGTTGACAGAACAAATTGGATGAGTGCTACTGTTCAAACATCAGATGAAGAAATTATAAAACATATTATTAAAATATGTAAAAGAGATCCTAGAGAAGGTAAGGTCACAACAGGTGGTATAGTAACTGTTAAAGATAGTACAGAAAATTGGTATTTATCATGGACAATCAATCGCCAACCACAATTTAAGGCACAAGATAAAAATAGTGTTTTAATTTGGGTATATTCTTTAAATACTAATAGAGATGGTAACTATGTAAAGAAAAATATGAAAGATTGTACTGGTGCTGAAGTATGTATGGAATGGTTATATCACATTGGTATTGATGAATCTAAGATTAAAGATTTTGCGAATAATAGATGTAATACTACTACATGTTACATGCCTTATATAAATGCTTTCTTTGAGCCAAGAAAAAATTCGGATAGACCTCTTGTTGTTCCAACAGGTGCTGTAAACTTTGCGTTTGTAGGACAATTTGCCGAAACTCCAAGAGATACAATTTTTACAACAGAATACTCAATTAGAACAGGTATGGAAGCTGTTTATACACTTCTTAACATTGATAGAGCTGTCCCTGAAGTATGGGGTAGTCAATATGATGTAAGAGAATTATTAAAAGCTGGATATTATGGTCTTGATAAGAAATCATTAGATGAAGTTCCGCTATCATTCAAAGAAAAGGCAGCACTAAAAGTTTTAAAGAAAAAAGTTAAAAATACAGACATTGAAATTCTACTAAAAGAAAGTGGATTAATTAAATAATAAACCTATATTTTATCATAGTTTAAGTTGTACTTTTAACACTTTTTGTAATTAAAAAATAAAACACTAAATTTTAAAATATAAAGTGAACCCCTAAAGTTGGACCAGGTTACCGGAAAGACTTTAGGGGTTTTTATTATGAAATTAACATTAAATAATAAATTACAAATTATTAAATTATACGAAG
>CAVCDW010000050.1:1862-7430 GCA_963601055.1 Elusimicrobiaceae bacterium | reverse complement strand
TTCTATAATCATATTTTTAATTCTATATAATCTACTAGTTTTTTAATAATAGATTAAGGGGTATTAATCTATCAATGATTGCTGTTGCACTACAAGTAACATTTAATTTATCATGTGTAATAGTCTTATATTGAACTAATATTGTGGGTTTTGTAGTTTTTTTGAGTTGTTTCATATTCATTGGTTACCAAAATACTTTTTTAAATATACTATAATCATAACCATATGCTACATATTTTTATATTTCTAACGATAAATGCTTCTTAAAGGTACTGTTTTTTTAAAAAATCAAAAAACACTACCCTTAAATGCGCTTTAATGATAAATAAGATTAAAAAAGTGATTGTATGAAAAATAAAATTTATCCTAGAGAAAAATATTTATCTAGAATTAGACCTTTTTATGAAAGCGACATTGTGAATGTAATCACAGGTATAAGAAGATGTGGAAAATCTTCGATTTTAAAATCGATTATAGATGAACTATGCGATAAAGGATTGTCGGATAGAATTATTTATTTACCTCTTGATAAAAGAGGATATAAAGATATTATTACTCCAGAACAGTTAGAAAAACGAATTGAAGAATGTATTAAAGATTCTGAAAAATATTATTTGATAATTGATGAAGTTCAAAATGTTAAAAAATTTGAGAAAGTAATACTTCAATATGAAGAAGAGGAATATTCAATTTTTTTAACAGGATCAAATTCCTATTTACTAAGTGATGAAATATCTACTAGACTTACTGGTAGATATATAACATTTGAAACTTATCCACTCGACTTTAGTGAATATTGGAAATGAAAAAGTTTCTCAATAAGAATATAAAAGATAATATTTAATTTCTGGTATTTTAAGTTATCCACAAGAATAATACAAAAAGATGAAAATGATACCTCAACAAAAGGTATAAAAATCAAAAACTTTATGATTCAAGATTCCTATCATTTAGCTATGATGAGAAGAAAAATGAAGAATTTTAAAATCTAGATACATTCACCAAATTATCCCCACCAAAGGAAGAACTAGATAAATGCAATTCAAGATTTTATAATAAGATAAATAGATAAAAGCTTAATTATTGTTTTTTCTTATTGATTAGGATTTCTTGTGGTGGAAAAACAGAAGCAATATCAATAATATCATTAAGAGTTATAATTAGATAATGTCCTACACCTTCTGAAAAGCCACAACTTTCTTTTTTTAACCATAAGGTAAAATCAGTTTCAGCTGTTGCGATAAAAAATGGATTACCATAGAATTTTTTTGCCCGATATTCATTTAGTGCTTTTGTTTCACCGTTAAGATATGTTTCCATTCTTGATCCTTCATCAGTAACGCAAATTGAGTCAACTGCTCCAAAACGAATTTTTACTTCATTATTAATACCATCTAATGTAATTAAAGTTCCATTAATATCTTGAATTACCGACATAACTTCATAATAATCATCAGGAATATCATTATTATAATTTTTAATTTCCATATCGTATTTTAATTTTCCTCCTATTTGGTAATTGTATTTCTAAAGTTGGAGTTCCGTAAGTGCTACCTGGTCTCACATTAACATTACTTCCATCATCTAATTTTCCTGCTCTACCAGGACCATCGGTCGTATTAATTGGTTTTGAATCATTAGGAGCTAATTTATCATAGTCTTTATTAGTTTGGTCAAATCCACCTTTTTTTAAATATTGATCGCTCGGACCCTTTGTTTCTCTTCCAACTTTAGGGGTTCACTTTAAAACTTATTTATTCAAAAATCGAGTTTTTTCACAGCCTCTTTTTGGCTTTAATTATTATTTATTTTTAAAATAATAGAATTAATCATTTCAGCCATAATAGATCCTGATACATTAAAATTATCCATAATCCATTTTTCTAAAGTACCAATAATACCAGAAACAACAAATACTGATTCTGTTAAACTATATTGTTTATTAAATGTTGGATTAACTAGAGAGTTTTCATCAAATACATCATTATAGAAATTTTTCTTTATTTTATACATAGTATTTCCTATGTTTGAACGAGAAAGTAATTTAAATATTTCTTTATTATCTTCAATATAATTAACTAAGGAATTAGATAATTTTAAACTATTATTTGAATCAGTAGTTGGGAAAGAAGATTTAAATATACTTTTTAAATCTATTATTATTTCATTTTCTATACTTTCATATAAATCGTATACATCATTATAGTGTAGGTAAAAAGTTCCTCTACCTATATTTGCAATTCTTGATATTTCAGCTACAGTTATTTTGGTTATATCTTTTGTTTTTAAAAGATCAAGGAAAGTATCCTTTATTAATTTTTCAGTTTTTTCATTACGTCTATCATTCATTTAAATCACCTCCAGTTATGAACAAATTAATATAGAAATTCATTAATGAACACTATATTAATATTTGTACATTGAAAAATAAGATACTTATATTATATTAAACATGTGTTCGGTTGTAAACATATGTTCATGAATTAGAAGTATAGATTAATGTATAAAGATAAAAGATTAATAGGCGCAATAGCTATAAATTTCTTAATAGTTATATTAGAAATAATAGCTATTATTGGAGGAGCTTTACATTTAAAGGAGTATGGATTTAAAATGTTTTACTTTTATACTCAAGATAGTAATTTGATCTTAATGATTTCTTGTTTAATTATGGCAATATTTCAATTACGAATAATAACTAATAAATCAAATGAAATACCAGCTGGGCTCCAAAGACTAAAATTTATCGCAACAAGTGTAGTAACACTTACATTTCTAATAGTTGTATTTGTATTAATTCCACTTGCAGGATGGGATTCTTTATTAGATAAGTTATTTCTAAAAGCTAAACTCTATCATCATTTCTTATGCCCTTTATTAGCTTTTTTCTCTTTTGTTTGTTTAGAGAAAAATCCTAAATTAAAAATTAAGGATACGGTGTATGCATTAATTCCAACTGTTGTATACGCACTTATTTTAACCATACTTAATATTTTAAAAATAGTTGAAGGACCTTATCCATTTTTTAAGGTATATGAACAAAGTGTATTTATTTCATGTATATGGTTTATAACTATTTTAACAGTGGCATATGGAATATGTGTTATGGTGTTTTTCTTAAATGGTATAAGTAAGAGAAGAGGAAGTAAGTAAAATGATTATATATAGAGAAGCATATAGAAAAGAAATTAAAGTAATAGCTAGAATGGTGGCTGAATCGTTTGGGGAATATCCTATGTATACACTCACCCTTAGAGACAAATTTAAGAGTAAGGAAGATTTTATTAAATATATAACTAAACTAAATAAAGTTCATATAAGAAGTAATCAGAGAAAGCATAAATGCTTCGTAGGTGTAGATAATGATAAAATAGTATCTGTTGCATTATTACAAGATCCTAAGATTAAAAGAATAAGTATTTTCAATTACATTCTATCTGGTGGTATTAGCTTATTATTTCCTGTAGGATTTAGAAGAATAATAGATTTCTTTGATATATCAAATGAAGCTCACAAAGCATGCGAGAAAGAGCATAGCAAGGCTTTCTATATTGAATTATTAGTAGTATCACCTAAATGTAAAGGGCAAGGTTTAGGTAGTAAAATGATTAATGATTGCTTGATACCTTATGCAAAAGCACAAGGTGGTAAAGAAATAGCCTTAATTACAAATACTGAAAACAATTGTAAATTCTATGAGAAGAATGGCTTTAAGAATTTTGCATTTGATAAGGTGAGATGGAAAGATAAAAGTATTAACAACTGGAGTTTTATAAAGAATATTTAGATTTGCAATTAATGTTAATGAGATATATTTTAATTTTCCAAGTTCTTTAATTCTTGTACTTATTGATGATTTCATTTTATTTACTTCTAAAATTAAATTATTGTGTATGTTAAATGAAAAAAGTATTCATGTCAAAAAGTGTAAGTTTTGTTCAATTATTCATGTCGTTTAGTGTGAATTTCAATATAAAATCGATTGAAAATTACACGAATGCTTGTTATAATAAATTAAGTACTATTGAGGAGGACGGCCTATGTATAGAAAAATTATGAGTTTTTTAGAAACATGGAAAGAAAATAAATATCGCAAACCTCTTATTTTACAGGGGGCAAGACAAGTAGGAAAAACATACTCAATTTTGGAATTTGGACGTCTACATTACGAAAATGTGGCATACTTTAATTTTGAAACAAATCCAAAGTTGAATGATACATTTGAAGAAAATATTAGCCCTGATTATTTAATACCTATTTTATCTCATATTGCAGGTAAAACTATTATAAAGGAAAAAACACTAATAGTCTTTGATGAGATTCAACTTTGTGAAAGAGCTTTGACATCTTTGAAATACTTTTGTGAAGAAGCTCCAGAGTATCATATAATTGTAGCAGGTAGTCTACTTGGTGTTGCAGTTAATCGTGCAAAATTTTCATTTCCAGTAGGTAAAGTAGATATGAAAACCTTATATCCCATGGATATGGAAGAATTTATGTTTGCAATGGGCAAGAATGATTTAGTAGAGAAGATTAAGAAATGTTTTGAAACTAATGAGCCAATGCCATCAGCTCTACATGATGCTGCTATGCAACTTTATCGAGAGTATCTTGTTGTAGGAGGAATGCCAGAATGTGTAATGCAATTTGCCGAAACAAAGGATTATATCCTTGTTCGTCATACACAAGATACCATTCTTGCAAGTTATCTTAATGATATGAGCAAATATAATAATTTGAACGAAATCAAGAAAACAAGACTTACTTACGATAATATTACAGTTCAACTTTCAAAAAAGAATACACGTTTTCAATATAAATTGATAAAGAAAGGTGGACGAGCTGCTGAATTTGAGAATGCAATAGAATGGTTATGCTTGTCAGGTATTGTATCACAGGTATTCAAAGTTGAACAAATAAATAAACCTTTAGAAAATTATCGAGATATTGATGCATTTAAGATTTATGTATCAGATTTAGGATTGCTATGTGCTAAGAAAGATTTAGCAGCTAATGACATTCTATATATGGTTGATGAAGTTAACGATTTTAAGGGGGGTATGACAGAAAACTATATCAATGTAGAGCTTACTATAAATGGATATAATACTTACTATTGGGAGTCTGATCGTGAAGCTGAGATAGATTTTATCATACAACGTAATGGAGAACTTATTCCAATTGAGGTAAAGTCAGCTGATAATACAAAGGCTAAGAGTTTAAAAATCTATATGGATACATACAAGCCTGCTTACGCTATTAAGGTTTCAGCTAAAAATTTTGGCTTTGAAGACAATAAAAAAATCGTTCCTCTATATGCTGCATTTTGTATCTAGAAGGAACAATCATATAGATTTTCAGTTAGATAAAGATGCTTTATATTAGTAATTTGATATGAAATTTTTAAGTTTAAATTATAATAATTTTATAGGGAATAATTTAATCATAATAAAAAAGAGTTTTCTTTAATTACTTGAATTGTTCACATTCAAGGAGAATTTGAAGGTTTTGATTATATTCCTAAGTTATATTGCTTGTGATCAAGGAGAAAGTCGTAAAGAATTAGAT
>CAVCDW010000050.1:0-1852 GCA_963601055.1 Elusimicrobiaceae bacterium | reverse complement strand
TTCAGCTAAAAATTTTGGCTTTGAAGACAATAAAAAAATCGTTCCTTTATATGCTGCATTTTGTATCTAGTAAGAAGAATCTTTTAGATTTATGTTAAATATAGATGTATTATGTTGATAATTTGAAAAGAAATATTTTATAAGTAGTAAATAATAACTTTAAATTATTTTATTTGTTTAAAATTATTAATCTAGATAAAATTTTATATTTAAAAGAAAAGGTGACTTAGTTAAATTTTGAACTAGATCACCATTTTTGTATTTATAGAGTAATTAAATAATATTATTGGTTTTAAGTAAAGAATCATTTAAGAATATATTTAATAAGTTATATTTATTTCTTGAAAAAATGAAAATCACAACAATCTCCACCATAACCTAATGTTTTTGTTCTAGAAAAACCTATTTTCTTTAGACCACCATATGTTACATCATCAACATCGCAGAATAACTTACATAATTCAGGACAACCATTTTCTACACAAGCTGTATGCCATAGGCACTTAGTTATAGTAATATCATAGAAACCTTTACCACATTTTTGAGTGCTTTCTTGAAGGTCTGTTGTTCGCATTATCTTTAAGAATATTTTACTATACATTTTATAAAATCTAGGGACATGCTCCAATCTTGCTGTTGATTTATGCTTTTTTGTTGCTACAACATCTAGCATATATGTTCTCATAACGCTATATGTATCATCTTTAGAAAGTTCACTTTCTAGAAGTATTTTATATAAAGCTATGCGTGGAAGAATAGTTTGTATTAAAGTTTTCATTTGATTTTGAGTTTTATTTGAAGTGTGTAGGATAATCTCATTAAGTCTTTTCTCTTGATTTAAAAAATAAGTTTCTCCTAAATCAAAACTAAATTCTTTAATTAAAAATGATTTAATTTGTTTTTGTTGTTTTATTTTCATAATAAGCTCCTATATTGCATAGATATTTTAAAGATTTTATGAAATACACACAATCATTTGTATTAATATCAGTACCATTTACACTAGTACTGTATACGCTTAAAGGCATCATTATTTATACTAATTGTTATATTTGTAATTGCTATATTAATAACCTATATCTAATTTCATTATAACAAAATAATTTAAAAATTAAATTTATTATGAGTAAAAACAGTAAATTCTTGCTATTTATATTTAAGGATGTTTAAAGATATATTTTATTTCAATCAAACGAGTCATTATTTGCTGATGTTTTAATAGTCAAGCATTTTGGAATGCCATCAAATAAATCAACAATAGGTGATAAATAAACATTACTATCTTTTAAACTAAAGGTAGTAATATTTGTTACTAATTTATCATATAGTGTAGAAGGTATGAATTTATGTTTATATAAATCATCAACTGTAAGCGATATCTCACCCCCATATGAATTTTTTCGTCATACGAAAAATGTAAGCTTTAATTTTGAATCTTTTTATTAGTCTTCTTAGAACTTTATCAGAAACTATTATGTCATCATTCTTTAAAGAAACATGAATTCTACGATATCCAAATGCTTGATAATTTTTGTTACATATTTCAACTATGTTTTTTTTAATTGAGTTTATGATAAAATTTATAATTTGATTGATATTGCAACAGTATATATTAATGAGCATATGAACTGAAAAGTTGAATTTGATGGTAAGAGTACCCCTAGAATTGAAATACTAAAAGTTCCAGTTGATGCTGTAAGAGAAATTATTGTTAATGTTTTTGCTCATACTAATTATCGTTCTTTTACAAAACATGAAATTTATATAACTCCAACGATGATGGATATTTATAATCCCGGTGAATTTCCAATCAATTATAAACCAGAAGATTTTGCTGAACGTAGAATTCAAT
>CAVCDW010000049.1:0-17640 GCA_963601055.1 Elusimicrobiaceae bacterium | reverse complement strand
GTAATAATTTATTATACTATTGCTATGTAAGGTTGTTAAAATTTCAACTTTCTCTCCCACATAAAAACTATAAAAATTTTAATAGCCTTACATATTGCACACTTTTTGTGCAAAAGGACTAGTCTAGTACATGTATAGTATAACGATATAACTCCCCTTACATTATGGTTATACGGCTTGTATTTAGGCTAGTTTTTATTTTTTTATATTAATTTTGATTAAATTCAAGTTATATTGTATAATGTTTAAGGGTTTAAGGAGATGTTTTAATGCTAAAAAAAATACATCCATATATAAAGATCATTTTAACGTTTGCCTCAGTAATACTACTTGGTACAATAATACTAGCACTCCCTATATCTTCATTAGATGGTAAATCAATAGGAGTTATGAATTCACTTTTTACCGCTACTAGCGCAACTTGCGTTACAGGGCTTAGTGTAATTAATGTTGCTAAAGATTTATCGATATTTGGAAAGATTGTTTTAATGGTATTAATGGAAGTAGGTGGACTTTCTATTATTACTATTACAGTATTCTTTTTTACGATAATAGGAGCTAAAATAGGATTATCTAATAGATTCCTTTTAAGGGAACAGTTAAATCAAAATTCAGTTGATGGCATACTTGGTCTTGTAAAAAGAATTATTATTATATCTTTTACTATTCAATTGTTATTTTCATTTGTTAATTTCTATCCATTTTATTTGTTTTTAAAATATTGTAGAAATAATGATTTATTATCTAATTTAGGGCTTGAAAGTCTTACAGATACTAAACTTTATTTGTATTCTTATTTTATATCAATATTTCATAGTGTAGCATCTTTCAATAACGCAGGTTTTGATATTATAGGTAATAATTCATTTGCAGGAATTAATGAATTACAAGGTGTATTACCACTATGGTCTAAATACATGTTAAATCTTACAACAATATTCATGATAATACTTGGTGGAATAGGATTTGTTGTTTTTACTGATGTTTGGAAATGTAGATTTAAATTCAAGAAATTTACGTTGCACACTAAAATAGTATTAATAACAACGTTGTGCCTTGTTTTATTTGGTGGTATAAGCATTTATTTTTCGACGAATTACGTATCAAATAGTTATTATGATATAAATACAAATACGCTCGTAAATGCACCTAAGATGAGTATTATGCAAGCTTTTTTCACATCAGTAAGTCTTCGTACGGCAGGTTTCTTCTCGTATGACATGTCGTATTTAAGTGGTCTTCCTGTTACTTATATTTTATCAATAATATTAATGATTATAGGAGCTTCTCCATGTTCAACTGGAGGAGGAATTAAAACAACTACATTTGCGGTTGTAGTGATTTCTATTTATTATTATGCAAGAGGACGTGATGCGAAAGCTTTTAAGCGTCGTATTAGTCAGGAACAAGTTTCAAAAGCATACGTTCTTATTCTTACATCGATTTTAATTATTTTATTAGCTACTATCATAGTAGTAGCTGTTCAACCAGAATTTGGTGTTGAAAAAGTATTATTTGAAGTAATTTCAGCCTTTTCAACAACTGGATGTTCAATGGGCATTACTGCAAAACTTTGTTTGTGTAATAAAATAATAATTACAATTATGATGTTCTTTGGTCGTTTAGGGCCTCTTACAATAATTGGTGTTTTAAATAAGAATTGGATGAATAACCAAAAAGAAGAAATTAAATTTGCAAAGGAGAATGTAATAATAGGATGAAAAAGAAGAATAAAAACTTTTTAGTAATAGGTGCAGGAAGATTTGGATCTAAAGTTGCGTCAACATTATATGAACAAGGATATGATGTTTTAGTAATAGATGTTTCAGAAGATGCGATTCAAGCAATCTCAAGATATGTACCTAATAGTGTTATTGCGGACGCAAGTAAAAAAGATGTTTTAAATGAACTTATTGGAAAAAGTGGTGTAGATGCGGCAGTAGTTGCGATAGGTAATAACCTTCAAGCATCTATACTTTCAGTTGTTAATTTAAAAAATCTAGAAGTAAAGAGTATAACTGTACGTGTTGATGAAGCAGACCATAAAGAAATGTTTGAAATGCTTGGTGCAACCGATGTTATAATTCCTGAAGAAGCTAGTGCTATCTCTTTAGCTAACCAAATTACATCAGATGCGATAGTTGATTATTATAATATTTCACATGATTTTGGAATGTATAAGATTGAGGTTGGTGAAAAATTTAAGCCAAAATCACTAATAGATTTAAATATTAGAAATGCTTATGAAATAAACGTTATTGGTATTATTCCTGATGGTGGAGAGTTCTTTATGCCTAAAGGATCAGACCTTATAAGACCTACAGACACGTTAGTTGTAGTAGGTTCTAAAAATAATATCGAGAAATTCTCGACATTTATACAATCATAAAAAATAGAAGCCTCAAGGCTTCTTTTTCTTATATATAAGAAAAACATTAAAACATTTAAATAAAATTAGTCGTTTTTTTTTTTTTTTTTGCTATAAAATTAGAAACTTTTGATGAAAAATCTTAAAAAACACATTGTAAAAGCGTTTACATTAGTGTATTATTTAGATATAAGAATAAAAAAAGAGAGGTAATTAAATATGAAAAACAAAAAAAGAATTCTAGGGGTAGGACTAGCCCTTGTTGCAGGATTGTCACTTGCATCATGTGGAAAAGATAAAGACAAAGACAACAATAATGATAAAGGAACAACAGATGGTGGATCATCTGAACAAGTAGTAAATAAGTATACAATTACTTATAATACAAATGGTCATGGAAGTGCACAAGCAGCAGTAAGCGATGCGACTGCATTACCACAAACACTACCAACACTTACAGCAGATGGTTATACATTTGAAGGTTGGTATCTAGATGCGGCATGTACTACAAAAGCTGTAGGAGGATCTACAATCACTACTAATGTTACACTTTATGCAAAGTGGACTGCAGTAACACCTGCTGAAACTAAATATAGTGTAACTTATAACATTAATGGTCATGGTACTGCTCAAGATGTATTAAGTGAAGTTACAGCCTTACCAGAAACACTACCAACACTTACAGAAGACGGATATGTATTCGGAGGATGGTATTTAGATGAAGCTTTAACAACAGAGGCAGTTGCAGGAACTGCAATCAGTGCAAATACAACACTTTATGCAAAGTGGACTGCAGTAACACCTGCTGAAACTAAATATAGTGTAACTTATAACATTAATGGTCATGGTACTGCTCAAGATGTATTAAGTGAAGTTACAGCCTTACCAGAAACACTACCAACACTTACAGAAGACGGATATGTATTCGGAGGATGGTATTTAGATGAAGCTTTAACAACAGAGGCAGTTGCAGGAACTGCAATCAGTGCAAATACAACACTTTATGCAAAGTGGACTGAAAAGAGTATGTATCAAAAACTTACTGAAAATCCAAACAACATCTACCATAATGATTTTGAAACTGCAGGAACAATAGAAGATATTACAAGTTCTGAGTCTATTTGGAGTCATAATAGAGGAATATATTTTTACTATAATCAAAAAGATGAATTAGCTTATGATGCTACAAAGAATAACGTTGTAATTGCGGATGGAATCTTGAAGATGACTGACCTTTCTAATAATGGAAGCCAAGCTGTAGTAGTAGCTCAATGTACTGAAGGTGTTGTAGAGGGTACAGTAGACCTTATACTACAAGAAGCTAAAGCAGACTGGACTTTCATGCAATTCTATGGATACTCTAACTCTACTCAAAATGGTATGGCTGAATTAATAGGATTAAGAACGGATGATGTAAGTAAAGTAAAATATCGTACACAAGCGAATAGTCAGGCTGTACAAAATCCGGTAGAAACAACACCACTTACAACAAATTTAAGCGTTTATTTCAAATTTAATCTTGAAACTGGAAAAGCTACAATTACAGTAAATGGAGCTAAGATTGTAGAGGATTTAGATATCGGTATGAGTGCATTTGAAGGATTTAAGATTGTATCAGCAGATAGAGGTAATAGATATATAAACGCAGATAACATTTCAATCGTAAATACTGAATTAACAGTTGAAGAATATAAAACAAAAGTAACTAATTATATTGACAAATTAATTGCCGAAATGGATCTTGATAAAAACTATATTACAAATAAAGCCACTATTGAGGCAGCAGTAGTTACAGCAAAGGCAGCTATTACATCAGCTACAACTAAAGAAGAAGTACTTAATGCTGTGAATGCATTCAACAATAGTATAGCTAATGTTGAGTCTGAAGAAGATATTGCTAGAAATAAAAAGGATGCCCTAGAAATAGAAGAGGCAATTAAACAATTGCCAGCACTAAATGCAACAAATGTTGAAATTCTTGCGGCTGAAGATAAAATTAAAGGTGCAAGAGAGACTTATGAAAATGCTATAGATGCTGTAAAAAAATATGTTAGCGAAGAAAGCTTAACCGCATTAAAAGCTATTGAAGAAAAACTTGAGCAAGTTAAAAAAAGTGCAACACCTGCTGATACAGTAATTGGTGAAGCTAAGGATGCGATAGATTATGTAAATTCTATAGTAAAGGATGAATTTACTAATAATTATACTTTGAATATAAAAACAATAGAAGAAATTCAAAACAAATATATAACTGCAATTAATGCAATTATTAGTGATACAACAACTATTACTGAAGAAAACAAACAGACAAAACTTGAAGAAATTAAATCATATAAAACAAATTGTTATTATGAATTAGCTAGAGTTTTAAATGATTTAGAACAAACAAGATCTAATAAGAAAACTGAAATTGCTAATTATTATACTGCAAATGTAGGTAATTATACAAGAAACAAAGATGCATTTGATACTGAATATAAGGCCTTATTAGATAAAATAGGTAATGCAACTACAATTGCTGAACTTGAAGATATTAATACTTTATCATTAGAGGCTATAAAGACTGATAAAGAACTAGCAGCATATGATGCATTACCTACAGTTGAGGTTGATACAACAAAAGTTTCTATTTCAAATCCAACTTTAAATCCTGATCAATCTACAGGTAAAAATGCAAGTGGTTCATATGGTGTATTTACAATTGTTGGAAATGGTTTAGCTACAACAAAAAATGAAAGTAGTGGGTATGGAATAAGCTTTAAAGCAGATCCTACTAAAGCATCATCGCCAACTATAAAATTTAAAGTAAGTTATGATGGAGCTACATTCATGCTTGGACTATATTCAAAGTCTGATGGTAGAAAAGTTATACTTACTGATGGACAAAATAATTCTACTATACTTGATCATAAAGAAGTGCAAAAATTAACAACTTATACTTTTGATGGAGAAGAAACAACAATTGATACTACATCAAAAGGATACTTAGTATGGGAAAATCTTGCGGCAGGTGAATATACTGTTACATTTGCAAGTTCTAGTACTAGTAAAGCTGAAGAAACTAAGGTCCAAACAATTTACTTATTCGACCATGCTGCTACAAAGGCAGAAAAGAAAGTATTATCTTTAGATGCTGAAATCACAGGTACAACTAGAAATGACATTAGTGTTAATTCTGTTGTTGCAATTGTAGAAGGTGAAGAGAAGAAAGTTACATTAAGCTCTGGTCTTACATATAAATACTATGGTGCAGATAGTCAAGAAATTACTGATAAAAATTCTACAACTACAGTAGCTTCAGTTGAAATAACATATACTAATGGTGATAAATATATTACTGAAACATTTAAAGTAACATCATCAGGAGATTCTTCTACAGGTGACACAGGAGATGCTGTAGATACTGGTTCAGATGATAAAGACAAACAGGCTGCTTCATATGAAACAGGTACTGTTGAGTTAGTTGGAGAGTATTTAGTATATACTGACCCAGCTGGAAACAAAACTATTTGTTAATAATTTAAAGATAAAATGGCATTAGAAATAGTGCCATTTTATACATTTAAAAAGGAGCTTTAAGCTCCTATTTTAATTCATATTTAATTTGATATTTATTATCATTAATCTTTATTGTACACATGCTACCTACAATAATTGGTATTTGAGGTTTTACATGCCCAATATCTAGATCAAATATAATATCTTTATCTAAATCCTTTAGTGCATCTATAACGTAAGAATTATAATCTTTATCAAACATTAATGTTTGATTTAAAGGACGTCCGAAAAGGAATGCTTTTGCATTTTTAAACCAACCTGCATATTTCATTTGTAGAAGTCTTCTATAAACTTCAATAGATGTCATATCGCATGATTCAAAGAACCATAGGATATCATCATATTTTTCATTAAATTCATTTATTTTATCATACTCTGTACCAACTAGTGTTGATAATACATCAATACATCCACCTATTATTCTTCCTTCAATTAGTGAAGTATCCTTTTTATAAGAACTTATTTTAGATACTTCAGTTAAATTTAATGAAGCGTATGGGTCTTCATCTTTTAAAGATTCTTTTTCATACATTTTATAACCATTAAACTTTAATGATTTACCTTGCATCAAATCAAGTTGATCTTTTTGATAATCTATAAGTTTTGAAGAGCCAAACTCTGGTGTATTACCGCCATAGATGGATGCTACATCACATAGTGTTGGAAGTAGGAATGTAAGAACTGTATTATCACTATATCCCATAAAGAATTTTGGTGGTAGAGTTTTAATTTTATTAAAATCAATATAAGGAAGAATAGATAACATAACCTCCCCACCACCAACAGACTGTACCATGTCTGATGTGATATAGGCGTTCATAAAATCTTTTGCGACATCCTTCGCATCAGCTGATAAAAGTCCTTTATTAGATTCAATGAATGGTCCTTTTATGACTGATATTTTTCTATCAATAAAATGTGATATAGCCATATGAAGACGTTCTTTATATGGGGAAGTTGTACAACCGAATGAAGGGGCTGTAAGATATAGGGTGCTATTCTTTTTTAAAAAAGGTCCAAATCTCATAAAAAATCACCTATAATGATTATATCATATGTTATAATATGGTATATAGTAAAAATGAGGTGATTTTAATGGGATTTTTAGAAGATTTATCTTTAGAAACCAAAAGAAGAAGAAAGAAATATCCTAAGAAATATGAAGGATTTAAACGATATAAATTTTATGAAATAAAACCTTTATCTGATATTTTAAAAATATTAGAATATCAATTCGCAAATGTTCTATACAACACTGAAGTATGCTTAGTAATGGCTAAAAAGTATAAAGGTTACATGTATAAATATACTATTATTCATGACTTAAGTAAGTATAGGGCACTTCGTCTTACTGACGAAATGCTTGTATCATACAATCTAGGTCGTGAGTTCGAACATGATTTTAAACTAGAAGAATTAGGTAAAATACCTACAATAGATGTTATAATTTGTGATAACGTAGAAGCTGATTCTATAAAATATAGTATATTAAACACAACTTTTGAAGCTAAAAAATATTATAGAGTTGGATTATGTTATGATATAAACTATCATATTCTATTGCAGTTTATGCAATCAAAAGAAATGATAGATATGTATTCTAATTTTAAATGGGCAATATATCATGATATAGGCGCTAAAGATGTGGAGGATGTATAATGAAGTTTATAAGAGATTTAAAAGCTAAAACATTATTTATTTTATTTGGTGTTATGGTTTTAGTTGATGTGTTACTTATTATTCTTTTAATGAAAATAAATAATAAGAACTTATCAACAATATTACTTGTAATATCATTCTTATTAACTACTATGTTTTTAAATGGTGCTATATTTAAAGTGTTTGAAAGAAAACATAGAAAGTATAATGTAGTACGTCATAAATTCAAGGGACTTGAATATATGCATGAATCATTAAATGATTTCACTGTAAATAGATTAAAGTTTGGAACAGTTTATTCTAAAGTTATTGATAAATGTGCATATAAGATAGTTTATGTTTCAGATTATGAAGAATATAAGGCACAAAGTGAAAATGAAAACTATGTCAAAACTCCTGGTATAGATAAAGCTAAATGGATGATAGGCTTTGAAATATTTTCAGGTATGAATGAAGAGTTAGAAACAAAATTACCACTATATTCATTAAGTGGTGAAAAACTGTATTATGAAGGGTTATACATAGATTCAGATGAAATAGTTGAAGCAAATCATGTAGAGCCTTATACATACCTTACTGATAAGGTTAAGATGATATTAGAACGTATTGGAGTTTACGATGAAGAAAAAGATAATAATAACTAGTTTATTTATGCTTATAGCACCGCTACTATTAGTATCTATTCTTACAGGACTTTGCGATTTTTATAACGAAGCAGGTTTTATATATTTTGCGCTTGTTATAAATTCAATATTATTTTTTATAACAATTAATTTATATAAAAAATATAAGTTATATATTCCAATCGCAATATCATTAGGTATTATATATTTATTGTTTGTAATATTTGTTTTAAAAAGCCCATATTATGGACTTATAGGAATACTTACAATAGGGGCTGGGTTCTTAGTAATTTATAGCAAATGGCTATATTTTACATACCCTTTGTTCTCATACCCTGTGGTGTTTAACCTATACGATGTAAATAGATATACTATTGAATTATATATCGTAGTAGTAATACTTGCGCTTGCGTATAGTATATGGTTAAAATATCATAAAACAAAAATTTATTTATATGATAATTATGGTGATTAAATATGGCAAATAAAAAAAGAAAAAGTAAGAAGAAAGCGAAACTAGCAACTCCCATTATAATAATACTAGTACTAGTATTAATAGCTGTTGTAGGTACTTTTTTGTTTTTCTATATTAGCGCAAGCAAAAAATTAGATAAAGCAACTTACTCAATAAGCGATGTTTCGGTTGATAAAAAAGAAGTATCGTTTGAGGCTATGGTATCAGGGGAAGGTATTACCTCTTTTGATATTAAAGCTTCATACACAGATGGTAATAGTATATATTTTACATATGATTCTAAAGAATTAAATAAAACTATAACTTATACTAAAGAATTAGATTATGGGACATACACTATAGATTTAGTTGTTAATGCTAGTGTATTTAATATATTTGATGTCACAAAAGAAATAAATATTGTTAAAGAAAACACTATATCATATAGTCCTTCTGACAATATGGAAGGTATTGTGTATGATGATTTCCAAATTCATTTTATGATGTTAGGAAATGATAAGGCTGGAGATTCTATTTATATTAAAGCAGGAGATACTGATGTCTTAATTGACGCAGGTTCTCGTAGTAATTCGTTTGAGACAACAAGCGCTTATATTAATAACTATTGTACAGATTCAAAAATAGAATATGTTATTGCGACTCATGGTGATCAAGACCATATTGAGGCTTTCCCTAAGTTTAGTGCAGCTTATACATTTGAAAATATTATTACTAATGAATTAACTACTAAAACAACTGGTGCATACAAAAATATGATATCAGCTTTTGATGCTCAAAAGATGAATGGGGCTAATTGGTATTATGCAGCAGATTGTTATAACAACACAAATGGTGCTAAAAGGGATTTTGTGTTATCTGATAATGTTATTATGCATGTAGTATATAATTATTACTATTTTAATACTTCAAGTGATGAAAATGATTATTCGGTATGTCTTCTTTTTGAATACAAAAAAGATGATATGTCTAAATATTTCTTCCTAGGAGGAGATCTAGAAGAAAAAGGGGAAGAAAAGATGGTCGAATACTATGATTCTTCAACTGAAGAAAAAACAATGCCTACAGTTGATTTATATAAAGCAGGGCATCATGGTTCTAAAACATCATCTAATACAGCTTTCTTAAATATGTTAAAACCTAGTATGTGTGTTGTTTCATGTTGTTGTGGATCTAATGAATATACAACAGATTACACAAGCCAATTCCCAACACAACAATTTATAAATAGAATTGCAGTATGGACAGATAAAGTATATGTTACATCTTATTTTGATGAAAAAGAGAATACTTTTAAAGCCCTTAATGGTAATATTATAGTATCTTGTGGAATAGATAGCGAAAAAGGTGTTATGACAGCTCTTGCGGCTTCCAATAATACTATAAAGTTAAAAGATACTGAATGGTTTAATGAAAAAATATATGTAAAAGATTATGAAGAAGCTACATCAGATGACAATCAGAACGAAAAATCTGTTCCTCATGGAAATAATTCAACTAAAAAAGGAACTAATATATTTTATAATATAAATGATGAAAATGTGCGTGAGGTTGCAAGAAGAACTTGGCCAGAAGCCTAATGTGGGAGGATTTATATGGGTAGAAGCGAATACATGCCAAAAATTTATAAGCCAGAAATTACATTATGTCCTTTTTGTGGTTCTAAAATTAAATATAAGTATGCAGTATCAAATAAGGTAATACAATTTTCGCATGGTGAAAAAAGAATAATTAAAAATTTAGGTTATGCATGCTCGAATGAAAACTGTATACATAAAGATTTAATATATACATCACAAACGGCATCTAAATTATGTATAAAGGGGTATACATATTCAACTAAGGTTTTAGCAATGATTATGTATTATAAGATGATACATAAATCTAGAGATAAGATAATGAATATTTTAAGTAATGATAATATTGATATTTCTGATAGAAATATTGATATTATTTATAAAAAATTAAGAAAACTATACTTAATGGATTATAAAAAGAATATAGAAGAAACATATGACGATATGATGTCTAAATATGGGAAGATAATGTTATCGATTGATTCTATAATGTTGCCTAATAACCATAGAGTTATAAGTATCAAATCTTTTTATACATCAGAATATATTGGAATTCATATTATAAAAATCAAGGATGAATCAGATTATAATTTCTTAGATGATTACTTAAAAGGTTATGAAATATCGCTTATTGTAACAGTAAGACCTGGAGGACAAGTATATCCTCAAATTAAAAAAAGAGTTTCCCCAAATTGTAAAATTACAAGTTATATTAAGATTTAAATCAACAAAACTTTGTGTTTGTGTTGTTCATTATATAACCTATTTCTTTTAAAATAAAAGTGTAAAAGAAAGGAGTTGTGTAATATGAACACAGATAAAATTTATGCAGAAAAACTTGCAAGCGAATACGCAAAGAAGGATACTTCTAAGGTAGTAGCACTTAAAAAACTAGATAGAAAGGCAAAACTTCCAGCTATAATTACAGCTTATACTCTAGGTATTATATCAGCTTTAATTCTAGGAGTTGGAATGTGCTTATCGATGAAAGTTATTGGTAATGATAATAATCTAACATTTGTATTAGGTATTATTATAGGGGTTATAGGTATCTTTGGAGTATCAATTAATTATCCACTTTATAATCAATTATTAAGCAAGGGTAAAAATAAGTATGCGTTTGAAATCATTGAACTTGCAAAACAAATCAGTGAATAAAAAAGATAGGGGTGCTTTATATGAATAAGAGTGAAAGTAAATATTTTAATACTGCAGCCCTTATGGATGAAGCACTCCTATCACTGCTTATTAAAAAGGATTTTGAATATATAACAATAAAAGAAATATGTGAGATGGCTGGAGTAAATCGTTCTACATTCTACCTACACTATAGAAATACAACGGATCTATTGATTGAAACAATAGAATATACAAATAAAAAATTTATGGCCCGCTTTTCTAACGTGAGCTTTAATCCTAAAAATAAATCTATACTAGAAGAAGCTAAAGAGAATTTATTATTTATTAAAGAAGAATATCTTATACCATTTTTAGAATATATAAAGGATAATAAAAAATTATTTATATATATTTCAAAAAATGGTGAAACATTACAAGTATCTAAAACATATGCTAAATTATTTATAAACATCATAGAGCCTATAATGTATAGATTTGGCGTTTCTGAAAAAGAAAGGAAATATTTAGCTACATATTATATAAATGGTATTATGGCTATTGTGCTAGAATGGATAAATAATGAATGCGTAGATGATATTGATTTTGTTTCAGATTTAATTAAAAAAATTGTTATGAAAGATATGAAACATCAGTCAAAAAATGATTGATGTTTTTTATTTTGTTCAAAAATAAACTTAAAACTTCGAAAAATTAATATACTATTAGATAAGTAGAATAAATTATTGTTTTTAATTCAAATTTATTTACAAAAATCAACATTTATTTTATAATTAAAAGCGTGGAGGCGATATTATGGCTGAAAAGAACCAATTAGATGAATATGATAAGAAAATTTTAACTTATTTACAAGAAGATGCGTCAATTTCAAACATTGACTTATCTAAGAAGATAGGACTAGCTCCTTCTTCATGTTTACTTAGAACAAAGAATTTAAAGGAATCAGGAATTATTAAACAATTTACGACAATTCTTGATGATAAACAATTAGGATATGAGGTAACTGCCTTTGCGAAAGTTGCATTATCACCTCTAAACAGAGAAACATCACATAAATTTATTGAGGAAGCTAATAGTATTCCTCAAATCGTTGAATGTTATACTATTACAGGTGACTGTGCTTACTTACTTAAGGTATACGCAAAAGATTTAAAATTTTATAGAGATTTTGTGATTGATAAGTTGATGGCTATTCCTGGTGTTTCACATGTTGAAACTATGATGGTTGTCGGAGTAGAGAAACAAACTACATCAATTCCTCTAGAATAAAAAATATGAGGCATTATGCCTCATTTTCATTATCTTTATTGAATTAAATAAAGATTTTATATATAATATTTCATATAAGATTTAAGGAGATGAATTACATGAATGCTATTATATCCGTTGTTGGAAAAGATACTGTAGGTATTCTTGCGTCTGTTGCGCAAAAATGCGCTGAACGTAACGCAAATATCACAGATGTAAAACAAACTATTATTGATAAATATTTTACTATGTTTATGATTGTTGATATTTCAAAATTAAACATTGAATTTAATGATTTTGTTGATGAAATGAAGGATCTAGGAACTGCAAAGAGCCTAGAGATTCACTGCATGCACGAAAATATCTTTAATCTAATGCACAATATTTAAAAAAGAGGTTTATTTTATGTATACAAATAATGAAATAATGGAAACCATAAAGATGATTCAAGAGGAAAACCTAGATGTAAGAACTATTACAATGGGAATTTCTTTACTTGACTGTATGGATTCTGATATAGATAAATCATGTAAGAAAGTTTATGATAAGATTTACAGATGCGCTAAAGATTTAGTTAAGACAGGAGAATCAATTTCTAAGAAATTTGGTATTCCTATCGTTAACAAAAGAATATCTGTAACACCAATATCAATGCTTGTTGGTGTATCAGGAGGAGATCCTGTTAAATATGCTAAAACATTAGATAAAGTAGCTCATGACATTGGAGTAAATTTTGTTGGTGGATATAGTGCATTAGTTCAAAAAGGATTTGCACCTGGAGAAAGAGAATTGATTGATTCAATTCCACGTGCACTTGCAGAAACTGAACTTGTTTGTTCCTCTGTAAATATTGGATCTACAAGAGCTGGTATTAATCTTGATGCAGTAAAATTAATGGGTGAAAAAGTTAAAGAAGCTGCTGAACTTACAAAAGATAGACAATGTATTGGAGCAGCTAAACTTGTAGTATTCTGTAACGCTGTAGAAGATAATCCATTTATGGCAGGAGCATTCCATGGTGTTGGTGAAGCTGATGTTGTAATCAACGTTGGAGTATCAGGACCTGGAGTTGTAAGAGCTGCAATCGCAAAAGCACCTAAGGATGCGTCTATTGCAGAAATTGCAGATATTATCAAGAAAACAGCATTTAAAGTTACACGTATGGGACAACTTGTAGGTGTTGAAGCATCTAAGATGTTAGGAGTTCCATTTGGAATTGTAGACTTATCACTAGCTCCAACTCCAGCAGTAGGAGATTCTGTAGCTCACATTCTAGAAGAAATTGGTTTAGACCAATGTGGAGCATGTGGAACTACTGCATGTCTTGCGATGTTAAATGATGCGGTAAAAAAAGGTGGAGTTATGGCTTCATCTAGAGTAGGTGGATTAAGTGGAGCCTTCATCCCTGTATCTGAAGATGCTGGTATGATTGCGGCTGCTGAATCTGGAGCATTAAAGATTGAAAAGTTAGAAGCTATGACAGCTGTATGTTCTGTAGGTCTTGATATGATTATCATTCCAGGAGACACAACAGCATCTCAAATTTCAGGAATAATTGCGGATGAAGCCGCAATCGGTATGGTTAATTCAAAAACTACAGCTGTACGTGTTATTCCAGCAATCGGAAAAAAAGCAGGAGAAGTATTAGATTTCGGTGGACTTTTAGGATATGGACCTATTATGCCTGTATCTAAGGTTGGAAACTCTGTATTTATCAATAGAGGAGGACAAATTCCAGCTCCACTTCAAAGCTTAAAGAATTAATATGTTACTCGCTATAAAAATTGGACTATTAATTGCGTCGATTTTCCTATTTATATCATCAATACTAGTCTTATTCTTCAAGAAAGACTATTTGATGATATCTTATAAGGATAATATAAAAGAAGGATTATTAACAAAGAATTTAATTAGATTTGTGGGAATTATAACAATGATATTTAGTATAGCGTATATTGTTGTAATTCTTTTGTCCATAATATTAGATATGGAAACAGATGAATTCTTAATATCGTTTTTAACAGTAACAATGGTATTCTTGTTTGTAATGGCTACTACAATGATAATAAGATCGTTTTTTGCGAAAAGAAATATTACTGATGAAAAAGAATAGTAACAAATAAAAACTAATATAGAGAACCTATGTTTGGTGGAAATAGGTATAGTTATATTTGCGAATCTACTTTGGAGGTAAGCGTTAGACCTTGCGTATAAGGTAAGAGTTTATAAAAGGTGGCACCACGATATATTCGTCCTTTGTTTTTTACAAGGGGCGTTTTTATTTAAAAAAGGAGAAATAATATGTTAGACATTAAATTTTTAAGAGAAAATAGTGAATTAGTAAAAGAAAATATTAAAAAGAAATTCCAAGATGAAAAACTTCCTCTTGTTGATGAAGTTATTGCACTAGATAAGAAAATAAGAGAATTATCAACAGAAGCTGATACACTAAGAGCTTCAAGAAATTCACTTAGCCAAGAAATTGGAAAATATATGAAGGCTAAGGAATTAGATAAAGCTAATGAAATAAAAGAAACTGTATCAAAGAACAACGCAAGAATTGCAGAAATTGATACTTTAGTTGAACCATTAAGAGAAGAATTATTAAAGAAAATGATGGTTATTCCAAACATCATTGATAAGAGTGTTCCAATTGGTGAAGATGATACTCATAACGTTGAAAATGAGAAGTTTGGTGAACCAGTAGTTCCTGCATATGAAATTCCTCACCATGCTGATATTATTGCGTCATTAAATGGAATTGATAAGGATGCGGCTGGTAGAACATCAGGAAATGGATTCTATTACCTAATTGGTGATGTAGCACGTCTACATTCAGCTATGTTAAGCTATGCTAGAGACTTCATGATTAATAAAGGATTTACATATTGTATTCCACCTTTCATGATTCGTTCAGATGTTGTTAATGGAGTTATGTCATTTGCAGAAATGGAAAACATGATGTACAAGATTGAAGGAGAAGATTTATATCTAATTGGAACTTCTGAACACTCAATGATTGGAAGATTTAAAGATCAAATCGTAAAAGAACAAGAATTACCTATTACACTTACTTCATATAGTCCTTGTTTCCGTAAGGAAGTAGGTTCTCATGGAATTGAAGAAAGAGGAGTATATAGAGTACACCAATTTGAAAAACAAGAAATGATTGTCCTATGTAAACCAGAAGAGTCTATGGACTGGTATAACAAGATGTGGCAATACACAGTTGAATTCTTCCGTTCATTAGATGTACCTGTACGTACACTTGAATGTTGTTCAGGAGACTTAGCAGACCTTAAGGTTAAGTCATGTGACGTTGAAGCATGGTCACCAAGACAAAAGAAGTATTTTGAAGTTGGTTCATGTTCAACTCTAGGTGATGCACAAGCACGTAGACTTAAGATAAGAACTAAGGGTGAAAATGGTACATATTTGGTACATACATTAAACAATACAGTTTTAGCTTCACCACGTGGATTAATTGCGGTATTAGAGAACAATTATAATGAAGATGGTTCTATTTCATTACCAGAAGCAATTAGACCTTACATGGGTGGAATGACTAAGATTGAAAAGAAAAATAAGTAATATTAATTAAAGCCTTCTGCTTGAAGGCTTTTTTATAGTGTGACGGGCATGTTATATGTCTAAAGGGTGAAAGTCCCGAGTAGGAATGTCGTTATAACTACATAGTGAAACTCAAGTCTAGTATCGTGAGATATGGGATGAAAGAAGAGTGTAGCAAATAGACTGGGTAACGAATAGAAACTTGATATAAGGCAATTAACTAGTGATGAAATAACAAATCATATTAAAATCACAAACGACCGTAATAGTTAGTTAGTAAATCAAGTACTCAAGGCTAGAAAGATATATAACTTACCCCGTGAGGTCTTGGAGATTTGAGAAAACTCAAAGTCGAAAAAGGTTTACTCCAAGAAGTCAGCAGAAGCCATAGTAATCGAAAGATGAAGGGCTGAATAAATAAACCTTTGCGTAGTACAAATGGAAGTGTCTATTTAATCCGTATGAATGAAAAGTAACAATCGTATATTGTGAAGATACATCTAAAACGATGATGATAGACAAACCAAAAGGAGGAAAAGCAAAACTATGAAGTTGATTGAAGAAGTCTTATCTAAAGACAACTTAAATGAAGCATACAAACAAGTCATAAGAAATAAAGGAACATCAGGAATTGATGAAATGACTTGTGAAGAAGTAAAAGAATATTTAAAAATCCATGGTAATGACTTAATCAATCAAATCTTAAGTCGTAAGTATCAACCACTTCCAGTAAAAAGGGTGGAGATACCAAAGCCAAATGGTGGAATAAGGAAATTAGGAATACCAACAGTAGTGGATAGAATAATTCAACAAGCCCTAGTGCAAAAACTAACACCGATATTTGAACCAACATTCAGTGAATATTCATATGGATTTAGACCAAATAGAAGATGTCAAGATGCGATTGATAGAACACTTGAACTAATCAATCAAGGCTATGAATGGATAATTGACTTAGACCTAGAAAAATTCTTTGACAATGTGCCACAAGATAAACTCATTAGAATAGTGGATAATGTAGCAAAAGATAGCGATATCACGTGGATTATACACAAATATCTAAAAGCGGGTGTAATGGTAAATGGACATTTTGAGGAAACTAACATAGGAACACCACAAGGTGGAAACCTTTCACCTTTATTAAGTAACATATATTTAAATGAACTTGATAAAGAGTTAGAAAGAAGACAACTACACTTTGCAAGGTATGCAGATGATTGCGTTATCTTTGTTAAGACAAAGTTTTCAGCCGAAAGAGTAATGAAGAATATTGTTACTTTTATCGAAAATAAACTTAAATTAAAAGTTAATGCCAAGAAAACTCATATCACAACACCAAACAATCTTAAGTATTTAGGATTTTCATTTTGGAAAGATAAAAATGAATGGAAATCTAAACCTCATCAAGAAAGTTTTAAAAAGTTATTC
>CAVCDW010000048.1:0-22501 GCA_963601055.1 Elusimicrobiaceae bacterium | reverse complement strand
GAGAACTTTATGCAAATAAATAATAGTACTTATAATAGAATAATTGAAAATTTAATTAATTTATCAATCCATATTTGTAATCAAGTTTAAATGAAGATGGAATACTTGTGCAACTTAAATACATCCATATTATACATATCAATTATCTATTGACATAATCACTTGAGAACCATCCAAACATTATTTTGATTGTCTCCCAACAGTTTATTAACATAGTATTAAACCCATTATATAGATTAATCTTCTACGTAATAACTCACAGAAACATTGTCATATAAAATGGAATGTAAGTAATATTCCCTTCGCGTTTTATATCTTTACTATAAATAACATAAGAGTTTTTCACTCTGTCAGAATACTTTGCTTGGAAGTTATCTAGCGATTTATGCGTGTTATATGACGACGATTTCACTTCGATAGGCAATAGTTTTTTCCCCGACGTGAGCAAAAAATCAACTTCATATCGGTCAAATTTATGGAAAAACAATTCATACCCCGATGAAGTAAGAGCTTGTGCAACCGCATTTTCCATAACCATACCGATATTTACGCCGAGTTTATCTACTATAAGTTGCTTATAGATTGATTCTTCTATAGGCAGTTTGGAATCGGCAAAAATTGCCGTTACAAAAAGTCCTGTGTCTCCCATATAAATTTTTTGTTTGGCATAATCTTTTGTTCTATTTAGTCCTACGCTTGGATCGGTACAGTTGTTTGCTATATTAACAATCATCGAATCCTTAATCGCCTCATAGGAACTGTATGTTTTAGATGCTCTGCTATTTTTCCCCAACGTAACGGATCGAAATAATTTGTTTTGCGTAGACAATTCGGATGGAATTGCGTCTAAAATAAGTGAAGTCGAAAAACGATATTTAGAATCTAATTTTTTCAAATCATCGCGATACAATTTCAAAATATCCCGTTTTACTTCGTCAATACGAGAAAAATCATTCGATTCTATGAGTTCTGCAACCGCTTGTGGCATACCGCCGACCGCAACATATAACATATAATCTTTCAGAACTTTTCTATGTGCAGTTTGTCCTAACGGCTTCAAGTTCAAAAAGCAATCTCTGATAATATCTGCAGTGACGCTATCGCCCTTTGCCCATAAAAATTCCTCAAAATCGAGCGGATACATATTTATAGACTTTTCTTCACTCGGAATAAGAATTTTTTCCACATTCTGCTTTAACGTTATGAGCGAACCCGTTTCGATATAATCGTATCTCCCATCGGCAACAAGTTGTTTTATCGATTGCCTTGCAAGTGGAAACAGTTGAACTTCGTCAAATATAATCAACGATTTTCTCTCTATCAACCTTTTTCCGTATAACAATGATAGATTTCGGAAAAAAGTATCCAGGTCAGAAATGTCGTTCTTAAAAAGTTGTTCTACTTTACCAAGATCCGATTGAAAATTTATAAGTATATATGTTTCGTACTCGTTTTTAGCAAACTCTTCTACTATAGTTGACTTTCCAATTCGTCTTGCCCCCTGAACGAGCAAAGCCCTTTTTCCAGCCCAATTTTCTTTCCACTCTAAAAAGCGGTCATAAATTTTACGTTTGAATACCATTTCAGCCCTCCTTAACTTTTTCATACTGAGATTATACCATGTTTCAATATAAAAATCAAAATCTTTTACGAGTCATTTCCCCAAAATTACAAAATGTTTTCCGTGTTAAATCCCCAAAATTACAAAATCATACTATTCATTAGCTAAATATCCCTTATGTTACAAAAGCAACTAGAAAGAATTATTAATTAGAAACTTTCACGATTACCCACTATATCTGCTACACTCTTCTTTCATCGCATACCTCACATTACTAGATTTGAGTTTCACTATGTAGTTATACCGACATTCCTACTTGGTCTTTCACCCTTTGGACATATAGCATATTCATCATACTAAAAAACCTCCTAACCATCATTAATAAGAAAGTTAAGAGGTCATATCTATCTATGTTGCCCTGGAGGTACTTGAACCTGCAAGCTATCACTAGCATCAGATTTTAAAGTTCTTAATCTCTATACACAAAGACATTATCAATGGTATTAAAATTAGAAAATTTGTCTTTTGTAAATGGTTCAATTATATTTTACTATATGCAATTTTTCATTTTAACATCTCCTAACTTTAATTAAATGGTGTTATTTTATTATAAAATGAAAAAAAGAATATGAACAATAATTGTGCATTTTAACTGCATCCAAATTGTCCATATTCATTACAGCCTTAACACTCAATTCTTCTTTTGTTTAATCATTGTGGTATTTCAAATATCATGATATAATAAATTCGAGAAAAATAAAGTCTACTTTAGAAAACTCGGAGGTTGTATTATGGAATATATCAAAAGACATATGGAAGATCTTATATTAAAATTAAATACGCAATATCCTATTATTATGGTTTGTGGCCAAAGACAAACAGGTAAATCAACAATGTTAAGACATATTGCAGAAAGTGATAGAAAATATGTTACATTTGATGATGCTAAAACCAGAAATCTTGCTAAAAATGATCCTGAACTTTTTTTTGAAACTTATGGAACAAAATTAATAATTGATGAATTTCAAAGGGTTCCAGAGATTCTTATAGAAATTAAAAAACAAGTTGATGATAAAGTATATCATAATGATAATTCATGCGGTATGTTCTGGTTATCTGGTTCTCAAAAATTTTTGATGATGAAAAATGTATCAGAAACTTTAGCAGGGCGAGTTGCAGTATTAAATTTATTACCCCTTTCATTTAGCGAAATACATGAAAGAAACAACGATATATTTCACCCATATATTGATGATTTAAAAGCGAAAGAACCCATAAAATTAACCCAACTAGATATATTTAACAATATATTCAATGGTGGTATGCCTAAAATTATTTCTACGAAAGATTTAGATAGAGATATTTATTATTCCAGTTATATGAATACTTACATCGAACGTGATGTTTCTTCCTTAGAACAAGTAGGTAAGCTTGAAGAATTTAGAAATTTTGTTACATTTATGGCCGCAAACACCGCTCAGGAATTAAAATACGATAATATTGCCAAAGTTATTGGGGTATCTGCCCCAACAATTAAACAATGGGTTAGCGTATTAGAACGTTCTGGAATAATTTATATATTAAGACCATATAGTAATATTGTTAGTAAAAGACTTGTTAAAAGGCCTAAATGTTATTTTTTAGACACTGGTCTTGCATCATACTTAACATCATGGCCAACTAAAGAAACCCTAATGAATGGTGCCCAAAGTGGAGCTATATTCGAAACATATGTAGTATCAGAAATATTAAAAAGTTATTATAATAATGGTAAAAGTCCTAATTTATATTATTACCGAGATATTGATCAAAAAGAAATTGATTTATTAATGGTAGAAGGAGATAAAATTTATCCAATTGAAATAAAGAAAAATAAAATGCCATCAAACCCAGATAAAAACTTTTCAGTATTAGATAAGTTTGGCATGAATGTTATGCCTGGTATTATTATATGTATGACTGAAGAATTAATTCCATATAATAAAAATTGTTGGTTATGTCCTATATCTTTAATATAAGATGCTTTAACATATAATATATTAATAATCTTCATTAAAATAAAAAGGAAGCCAAATGGCTTCCTTTTATTATTTATTACTCAACGAATTGGATAATTGCCATTTCAGTAGCATCTCCACGGCGAACACCAGTCTTAATAACTCTAGTGTATCCTCCGTTACGATTTGCAAACTTAGGTGCAATTTCATCAAATAACTTTTGAATAGCTAACTTTCCATCAGCGTCTTTTTCAAAACGAATAAGCTTTGCAGCATTACGTCTTGAAGCTAAGGTATTTTGCTTTCCAAGTGTTACCATCTTGTCAGCAAGTCTCTTAAGTTCTTTAGCTTTAACAGTTGTAGTTTCGATTGATCCGTTAAGGATTAAATCTGTAATAAGATCACGTAATACAGCTTTACGAGCTGATGCATTACGGCGTAATCTTGAATAACCTGCCATAGTTATAGTTCCTCCTTATATTATTAGATTAGTCTTTTTTAAATCCTAATCCCATTTCTTCTAATTTTTCTTTGATTTCCTTTAATGATTTACGTCCTAAATTACGAACCTTCATCATGTCCTCTTCAGTCTTATCAGTAAGATCTTGAACTGTGTTAATATTTGCTCTCTTTAGACAGTTGTATGAACGAACAGTGAATGCAAGGTCGTCAATAGTCTTTTCTAACATTTGATTTTGAGAATCATCTGCTGGTTCTTTCATAAAGTCTGTTGTAGATGCTTTCTCTGAAAGTTCAACAACTACGTTTAAATGCTCAATTAGCATCTTAGACGCCATAGCTAAAGCTTCTTTAGCAGTGATAGAACCATTAGTTGTAACCTCAATTACAAGGTCATCATGGTCAGCCTCATTTTCTACACGTGTTTTAGAAACTGAGAAGTTTACATTAACGATTGGTGTGTAAATTGAATCGATCGCAATTTCACCAACAGTACGATTTAATTCCTTGTTCTTATTTGCTGGAACAAATCCTACTCCACGGCGAACAGTAAGAACCATATTTAATGATCCACCTGCTGAAACAGTAGCGATATGATGATCAGGATTTACAATAGTAAGTTCATTACCGTGAATAATATCAGCAGCAGTAACCTCACCTTCACCCTTATGAATTTCAACTTGAACTTCGAATTCTGGATCAGTTGAATCAGTTTTAAGAATTACTCCCTTAAGGTTAAGGATGATAGTTATGATATCTTCCATTACACCATCAAGAGACATGAACTCATGTTGAGCTCCATCAATTTTAACATTAACAAATGCTGTACCTGGAAGAGATGATAATAAAACTCTTCTTAATGCGTTACCAATTGTTAATCCAAATCCTCTTTCAAGGGGAGTTATTTCAAATTTACCTGTGTTTCCATCCTCAGATAATTCAAGAACTTGTGTAGCTGGTTTTTCAAATTTTAAATCTTTCATTAATAGGCCTCCTTAAGTTAAATTCTATCCATCAACGTTTCCAAAGAGGAATTATCCTCTTGGACGCTTAGGTGGACGACATCCATTATGTGGAACTGGTGTAACATCCTTGATTGAAGTAATCTCAAGTCCTGCTACTTGTAGAGAACGAATAGCAGCCTCTCTACCAGGTCCTGGACCCTTAACAGAAACCTCTACTTTAATTACTCCTTGATCGATTGCAGCCTTTGCAGCAGCTTCACTTGCTTGTTGAGCAGCAAATGGAGTTGACTTACGGCTTCCCTTGTATCCTAGGGCTCCAGCTGATGACCAAGAAATTGCGTTTCCAGCTGGATCAGTTATTGTAACGATTGTGTTATTGAAAGTTGAGTGAATATGAGCAACACCAAGTGGTGAGTTCTTCTTCACACGTCTTTTAGTTACTTTACGTGCCATTGTTCAAAACCTCCTAATTAAACAGCTTTCTTCTTATTAGCAACAGTGTGCTTAGGACCCTTACGAGTACGTGCATTATTACGAGTATTTTGTCCTCTTACTGGTAGATTCTTACGATGACGTAATCCTCTATAAGATCCGATTTCCATTAATCTCTTAATGTTTAATGCAGTTTCTCTACGTAAATCTCCTTCTGTTTTATACTTAGCAACTTCAATACGAATAGCTGATAATTGTTCTTCAGTTAAATCCTTAGTACGGATATCTTCAGATACGTTAGCTGCTGCTAAGATTTTCTTTGCTGTAGCATCACCAATACCAAAAATATAAGTTAATGCAACAACGATTCTCTTATCTCTAGGAATATCAATTCCTGCAATACGTGCCATATAAAATCGTTCCTCCTCTTAATTACCCTTGTCTTTGTTTGTGTTTTGGATTTTCACAAATTACCATTACACGGCCTTTTCTTTTAATAACTTTACACTTATCACATATTGGTTTTACTGATGGTCTAACCTTCATATATTTTACCTCCGGTGTTAAAATTACTTACATCTGTAAGTTATACGTCCACGTGTTAAGTCATAAGTAGATAATTCTACCTTAACTTTATCCCCTGGTAAAATGCGAATGTTATGCATACGGATTTTACCAGAAACGTGACCTAGGACTATGTGTCCGTTTTCTAATTCAATTCTAAATTGAGTGTTTGGAAGTACTTCAAGTACTTTACCACTAAGCTCAATTATATTGTCATTTTCTTTTGCCATAAAATGCCTCCTTATATAGTATCATAATTTTATATTTTATGCAAAACTATAATGTTTAGCATGGCAATGCTTCGAGCAGAGCCTTCAATTCCCATACTACTCGAATTGAGTAGTACTATAGGGATTGAACTTTATTTTAAAACGGCTTTAATATCTTCAAAGACTTTATCGAAAGATTGGTCTCCGTTAACGCTCTTTAAGATACCTTGCTTCTTGTAATATTCAAGAAGTGGTGCTGTTTGCTCATCATAAACCGCTAAACGATTTACTGCTGTAGCTTCTGTATCATCTGGACGTTGAATAAGAGTTGAACCACAGTTATCGCAAATACCATCCTTTAAAGGTTTGTTGAATTCAACATGGTAAGTTGCTCCACAATTCTTACATACTCTTCTTCCAACCATACGTCTTACAAGTACTGAATTAGCTACATCTACATCAAGACATGCATCTAATTTGATACCATTCTTTTTTAAGAAAGCATCTAGAGCTTCTGCTTGATTGATATTACGAGGGAATCCATCTAGTAAGAATCCGTCTTTACAATCAGGCTCAGATAGTCTATCTTCAACGATTCCAATTGTAACCTCATCTGGAACAAGTTGACCTTTTTCCATATATGATTTGGCTAAAAGTCCCATCTTAGTCCCAGCCTTCATTGCGGCTCTGAACATATCTCCAGTAGAGATATGAGGGATCTTATAATATTCTCTAATATTTACTGCCTGAGTACCTTTTCCAGCACCAGGACGTCCTGTGATTAATAGTTTCATTATAATTACCTCTATGATAAAATTCCTTTATATGTTTCTGTTGATGAATCAGTTTCAAGCTGCTTAGCAGTTTCAATCGCTACTCCAACTATGATTAATAGTGAAGTTCCTCCAACTGTTATAGTAGATTGTTCTGATGTTGAGAAACTGAATGCTTTGGCAACGATAACTGGTACTAAAGCAACGAATGTTAAGTAAGTTGCACCAATTAATGTTACTCTAAACAATATTTTTGATAATTGTATTTTAGTATCTTCTCCTGGTCTATATCCTGGAATATAAGCTCCTGATTTAGATAGATTATCAGCAATCTTATCAGGATCCATTTGCATAAATGCATAGAAGAATGAGAAGAAATAAATAAATATTACATATAATAGCATTCCAATTGGTTGACGATAATTGAATAATTGATCGAACCAATATGCAAGTGAACTACTATCTGTTTCAAGTCCCATCATACCGATTACAGTAAGAGGTATTGAAAGAAGTGTAGATGCAAAGATTACAGGGATAACTCCAGCAACGTTAAGTTTAACTGGAATATCTGATTTTGCATTTCCTTGTCTATTTGCATATTGAATTGGAATTCTACGCTTTGCACCTTCCATAAATACTACAAGTAGTATCATTGCAATAAATAATACTATAATTACTATAAATGAAAGGATTGAAGATGGAGTAATTGATTCAGTAATATACTTACTCCATAATAATGTAAACATTGAAGGTAGTGATGTTACAATACCAGCAGTGATGATTAAGGATGAACCATTACCAACACCATGTCTTGTAATTAAATCTGCAAGCCACATTACGAATGCAGATCCAGCAGTTATAACTATTGCCATATAAATATAGAATAGCCAGAATAAATCTTTATCTGCTAAAACACTTGAATCCAAGATGTTTTCAGGTCTACTACCAAGACCGAATAATAATGCCAATGCTTGTATAAAAGCAACTACGACTGTAACATAACGTGTTACCTTGTTTGTCTTAGTTTTTCCCTGTTCACCTTCTTCACTCCACTCTTTAAGCTTAGGAATAACGATCGCAAGCATTTGAACGATGATTTCCGCTGTGATGTAAGGTGAGATACCTAAAGCTAGAATAGAGAATGAGCTCAATCCACCACCACTAAATGTATTTAGGATGGTAAGAAAGCTATTCCCTTCTAGTAATTGCGTAACCGCAACAGTATCAATTAATGGGATAGGCAAATATGTACCTAATTTGAATATTAAAAGTATTAAGAATGTAAAAGTAATTTTCTTGACAATGTCAGGATTACTAAAAATTCGTTTTAACTTTTCTACCAAATTAGATCACCTCAACAGTTCCGCCTGCAGCCTCAATTGCTTTAGCTGCTGATGCAGAAAACTTATGAGCCTGAACAGTTAACTTCTTAGTTAATGCTCCTTCACCAAGAATTTTAATTCCATTCTTAGCATTTTTAACTAAACCAGATTCGAAATATGTTTCAAGAGTAATCTTTGATCCATCTTCGAACTTTTCAAGATCTAATAGGTTAACAACAGCGTACTCTTTACGATTAACGTTGTTGAATCCTCTCTTAGGTAAACGTTGGAATAAAGGAATTTGTCCTCCTTCAAAACCAGGTCTTACTCCTCCACCTGAACGTGAATTTTGACCTTTTTGACCTTTACCTGAAGTCTTTCCTAGTCCACTTCCAACTCCACGTCCAAGACGTTTCTTAGCGTGTCTAGCTCCTTCAACTGGCTTTAACTCATTTAGCATAAGTAAGGCACCTCCTTATTACTTTTCTATTTCAACTACTTTTACTAAGTGTGCTATAGTAAGGATTTGACCCTTAATAGCTTCATTTACTTCTTTAACTACAGATGAACCAATCTTAGTTAGTCCAAGTGCTTTAGCTGTTGCAACTTGGTTAGGTTTTCTACCGATTAATGATTTAACTAATGTAATTTGATATGTCATATTAATTAACCTCTAATCTCAGCAACTGTCTTACCACGACGAGCTGCTACGCTTTCTACAGTTTCAAGATTTTTTAATCCATCAAATGTTGCTCTAACCATATTGATCTTAGTTCTAGATCCTTGACATTTAGATAAGATGTCTGTAATTCCGGCTAATTCAAGAACGGCACGTACTGGACCTCCAGCGATAACTCCTGTTCCTTGTACAGCTGGTTTTAAGAATACTTGACCAGCACCGTAAACACCTGTAATTTGATGAGGAATTGTAGTTCCTACAACTGGAACTGTAATAATATTTTTCTTAGCACTTTCAACTGCCTTCTTAATTGCATCAGGTACTTCTAGTGCTTTTCCTGTTCCGAATCCAACTCTACCTTTTCTGTCTCCAATAACAACTAGAGCAGCAAAACGTTGATGTCTTCCTCCCTTAACAACCTTAACAACACGGTTGATAGTTACGACTCTTTCTTCGAATTCAGGTTGTTCTTTTTCAACTACCTTAACATTTTCAGCTTTGGCAGTATTAACTGTTTTCTCTTCACTCATGTTTGTAGTCCTCCTTAATTAGAATTCAAGTCCAGCTTCACGAGCTGCTTCTGCTAGTGCTTGAACGCGACCATGATATAAATATCCACCACGATCAAATACTACAGTCTTGATATTTGCTTCTTTTGCACGTTTAGCTACAAGCTCTCCAACCTTAGTTGCTGCTTCAACATTTGAACCATTTTTAAGGTTAAGCTCCTTGTCTAGTGAAGAAGCACTACATAATGTCTTACCATTAACATCATCAATAATTTGAGCATAAATTTGCTTGTTTGAACGGAATACATTTAAACGAGGAGCAGTTGGTGTACCGCTTAAGTTCTTACGAATTCTATAGTGTCTCTTTAAACGTTTAACGTTCTTTGATACTTTACTAATCATAATATTTACATGCGCTCCTTTCTATTACTTCTTAGCTGTCTTTCCTTCTTTACGACGTACATTTTCATCAGTATATCTAATACCTTTTCCATGGTATGGTTCAGGTCTTCTGATATCACGAATTTCTGCCGCAAATTGTCCTACAGTACGAGCGTCAGCTCCTGAAATAATTACAGTTGTACCCTTAATTACTTCAACTTTAACTCCTGCAGGAATTTCTTTATTAACATCATGTGAATATCCAGCAGATACTACTAAAGTGTTTCCACTTAGTTGTGCACGGTATCCAACTCCAATGATGTCTAATTGTTTCTTAAATCCTTCTGATACACCCTTAACTAAGTTAGCGATGTTTGCACGGCTTGTTCCGTGAATTGCTTTATATGTATCATTAGGTCTCTTTAATGTAACTGTAGAACCTTCAACTTCAACAGTAATATTTTTGTTGATAGCTTCAGATAATTCTCCGTTAGGTCCTTTTACAGTAACTACGTTATTGTCATCAACGGTAAGAGTTACCTTTTCAGGTAAATTGATTACCTTATTTCCAATACGAGACATAAATTAAAACACCTCCTGTTTTTTCTTTAAAAATTACCAAATATAGGCAAGAACTTCTCCACCAAGATTTTCTTTACGAGCTTGCTTATCAGTCATAACACCCTTAGATGTAGAGATAACTGCTACTCCTAAACCATTTAAAACCTTTGGTAGATCATCAGCTTCAACATAAACTCTTAGTCCTGGTTTGCTGATTCTCTTAAGTCCCTTGATAACTCTTTCTTTATTATCAATGTACTTTAATGTTACTGTTGTAACACTCTTATTATCTTCAGTTACAGTTTTGTAGTCTGCGATGAATCCTTCGTTCTTGAAAACTTCAAGAATAGAACTTTTTACCTTAGATGCAGGCATTTCAACTGTCTCATGTAACATTTTGTTCGCATTTCTAATGCGAGTTAACATATCCGCAATTGGATCTGTCATAGCCATACGATTGTTCCTCCTTCCAATGAACCGGAATAAATTTTATTACCAGCTTGCTTTCTTAACACCAGGGATAAGTCCCTTGTATGCTAATTCACGAAAACAAACACGGCATAATTTAAAGTCGTTAAGTACTGCACGAGGACGTCCACAACGTTCACAACGTGTATACGCTCTTGCAGAGAACTTAGCTTTTCTATGATTTTTTACAACTAATGATTTCTTTGCCATAATGTTCTCCTTTAATTACTTCTTATAAGGCATACCCATTAACTTTAATAGGGCACGTCCCTCTTCATCAGTCTTAGCAGTAGTAACAATTACAACATCAAGTCCACGAATCTTCTTAACTTCTTCGAAATTAATTTCTGGGAAAATTAATTGTTCCTTAACTCCTAGAGTATAGTTACCACGACCATCAAAGGCATCAGCAGAAATTCCACGGAAATCACGTACACGTGGAAGAGCGATAGAAATTAACTTATCTAAGAATTCATACATTCTTTCTCCTCTAAGTGTAGCTTTACATCCAATAGGCATTCCTTCACGTAATTTAAATGTTGCGATAGATTTCTTAGCTTTAGTAACAACTGGTTTTTGTCCAGCGATCTTAGTCATTTCAGCTACTGCATCATCTAAAACCTTTGAATTGCTTGTTGCGTCACCAACTCCCATATTTAAAACGATTTTTTCAATCTTTGGGATTTCCATTGATGAAGCATAGTTAAATTGTTTTTGTAATTCTGCTCTAACAGAATTTTGATATTTCTCTTGTAAACGATTCATAATTTAATGTTTACCTCCTCTCTTGAAGATTACTTAAATTCATAACCAGATTGTTTAGACACTCTGATTTTCTCGCCTTTATCATTTGTTTTAATTGAAACACGGCAAGGCTTATTTGTCTTAGGATCTAATAACATTACGTTTGAAACAGCAATTGGTGCTTCAACTTCTACAATGCTACCAGAAGCTTGTGCCTGATTAGGCTTAACGTGCTTCTTAACGATATTTACACCTTCAACTAAAACTTTGTTAGTTTTAGGGAAAGCTTTTAATACCTTACCAGTTGTAATAGTCTTATTACCTTTTTTATCAACTGTGAACTTATTTTTACCTGCGATTACTACTACAGTATCTCCTGTTTTAATAAGCATAGTATACCTCCTATAGAACTTCTGGAGCTAGTGATACAATCTTCATGAAATTCTTGTCACGAAGTTCTCTAGCTACAGGTCCGAAAATACGAGTTCCCTTTGGATTTAAATCTTCAGAGATTAGAACTGCTGCATTCTCGTCGAACTTAATATATGAACCATCAGCTCTTCTAAGTCCTTGCTTAGTACGAACTATAACGGCCTTAACTACATCACCCTTCTTAACTCCACCGTTAGGTAATGCATTCTTAACAGAGCAAATAACAATGTCACCAACGTTGGCATATCTATGTAATGCTCCACCTAATACTTTAATAATTAATAACTCACGTGCTCCTGAGTTGTCAGCAACAGCAAGTCTTGTTTCTTGTTGTACCATTGTGAATACCTCCTTCTTTGGTTGTTAATTAAAGAGTCTCAGTAGTCTTTAATACTGATACTAAACGGAAACGTTTGTTTTTAGATAATGGTCTAGTTTCCATAATCTTAACAGTGTCTCCAACTTTTGCTGTATTTTCTTCATCGTGTGCATAAAGCTTAGTAGTCTTCTTAACACGCTTTCCGTAAATTCTATCCTTTACATAGTGATCTACAGCAACAGTGATTGTCTTATCCATTTTGTCTGATACTACAACACCAGTAAATGTCTTTCTTGTATTACGCTCCATGTACTAAGCCTCCTTACGCTCACTTAGAATAGTATTCATTCTAGCGATAGTCTTTCTTACTTGGTTGATGCGAGCAGTGTTTTCGCATTGTCCAAGTTCATTTTGAAGCTTTAGATTGAATAATTCAGCCTTAAGCTCTAAAATTTGTGCATTGATTTCTTCAGTTGTTAACTTACGAATTTCAGCGTTTTTCATTACTCTGCATCCTCCTTCTTAACAAATTTAGTCTTAATTGGTAGTTTGTGTCCTGCAAGTCTTAATGCTTCACGTGCAGTTGCTTCATCAACTCCACCAACTTCAAAAATAATAGTTCCCTTCTTAACTACTGCAACCCATTGCTCTGGAGATCCTTTTCCTGATCCCATACGTACTGCAAGAGGTTTTTTAGTTTTAGAAATATGAGGGAATACTTTAATATAAACTTTTCCACCACGAGCGAAATATCTAGTGATGGCAACACGGGCAGCTTCAAGTTGGTGGTTAGTTAGCCAGCATCCTTCTTGAGCTTGAAGACCATATTCTCCGAATGTGATCTCTGTGTTTCCTTTAGGCGCTCCTTCATAGTAAACTCTATGAGGACGTCTAAATTTAGTTCTCTTTGGTAACATTAACATAATTATTTGTCCTCCTTAACAGAAGTTTCAGTTTCAGCCTTTGGCTTTCTTGTTTGAGCCTTTCCTGTATTAGGACGTCTATTCTTATCAAAGCGAGCAGTTCTTTCAGCCTTGTCAGCTTCTTGTCTCTTCTTTAAGTTTAGAACTTCTCCCTTATAAATCCATACCTTAACTCCAAGTTTTCCGTATGTTGTATTAGCTTCTTCACAAGCATAGTCAACATCAGCACGAAGTGTTTGAAGAGGTACTTGTCCTTCATTATATCCCTCAGAACGAGCCATTTCAGCTCCTCCAAGTCTACCAGAGATAAGTGTTTTAACTCCCTTAGCTCCAGCCTTTAAAGCTCTTTGAATTGCAATCTTTTGTGCACGTCTGAATGATGCACGTGCTTCTAATTGCTCAGCAATTGACTTAGCTACTAATGTAGCGTCTAATTCTGGTCTCTTAATCTCAACAATATTAAGGATGATTTCCTTCTTAGTAAGATACTCAAGCTCAGATACCACTTTATTCTTAGTTTCAGCTTCTTTACCGATAACAACACCAGGTTTAGCTGTATAAAGTGAAACTTTTACACGATCCTTGTTTGTTCCTTTAGTACGCTCGATTACGATACGAGAAACTGATGCGTTTTTATAAGTTTTCTCAAGATACTTACGAATCTTAAGATCTTCTAATAATAAGTCTGCAACATCTTTCTTCTCAGCATACCAAGATGCATCCCAATCGCGGTTAATTCCGACACGTAATCCTACTGGACTTACTTTTTGACCCATGTGATTTCCTCCTTAATTAATTTCTTTCTGCAACAATAACAGTAATGTTGCAAGTTCTCTTAGTGATAACGTCTCCACGACCTTTAGCACGTGGTAACATTCTCTTCATTCTTAATCCGTCATTTACATAAGCTGTCTTAACATATAAATTATCTTTTGATAATCCGTTGTTATGTTCAGCATTAGCAACAGCTGAATTTAAAACTTTAATTACAGCCTCATTTGCTCCCTTGTTAGTAAGTTTTAGTAAAGCTTGAGCTTCAACTACATCCTTACCACGAATTAAATCGATAACAAGACGAGCCTTACGAGGAGTAATTCTTACAGTGTTAGCAGTTGCTTTAACTTCAATATTTTGTGCTTCCATTATAATATCCTCCTCTTAATTACTTGCTTGATTTATCGTCAGCACCGTGACCTTTGAATGTTCTTGTTGGAGCAAACTCACCAAGTTTGTGTCCAACCATATCTTCAGTTACGTATACTGGTGTATGCTCACGACCATTATATACACCAAATGTATGTCCTACAAATGATGGATATATAGTTGAACGGCGTGACCATGTTTGAATTACTGTATTTTTTCCTTCAGCATTTTGTGCTTCTACCTTTTTCATAAGAGAAGCATCAACAAATGCACCCTTTTTAATTGAACGTGACATATATTAATTTCCTCCTCTTAATTACTTATCGTTTCTTCTACGAACGATTAACTTGTCAGAAGCCTTCTTATGCTTTCTAGTCTTAAGTCCTAGAGCTGGCTTACCCCAAGGAGTAACTGGGTTAGCACGTCCGATAGGTGCTTTACCTTCTCCTCCTCCATGTGGGTGGTCATTAGGGTTCATAACTGATCCACGAACTTCAGGGCGAAGACCCATCTTACGTGCACGACCAGCTTTACCAATCTTTACAAGTTCATGTTCAGCATTTCCAACTGTACCAATAGTTGCTTTACAAGTTCCTAAAACCTTACGAACTTCACCTGAACTTAAACGAACTAGAACATATTTTTCTTCACGTCCTAGGATTTGAGCAGATGTACCAGCACTACGTGCTAATTGTCCACCCTTACCTGGATGTAGTTCAACATTGTGAACAACTGATCCTACTGGAATTAATGCGATTGGAAGCGCATTTCCAACTTTAATATCAGCCTTTTCTCCTGAAAGGATCTTAGTACCAACTGTTAATCCTTCTGGAGCAAGAATATATCTCTTTTCACCGTCAGCGTAGCTAACTAATGCGATGTTTGCGCTTCTGTTTGGATCGTATTCAATAGTTTGAACAGTTGCTACGATATCATCTTTATTTCTCTTGAAATCGATGATACGGTAGAATCTCTTAACTGTTCCACCTCTATGACGAACTGTAATACGTCCAGTGTTATTACGTCCTGCATTAACCTTAGCAGGTACTAATAAAGACTTTTCAGGAGTGCTTGTTGTAATTTCATCGAATGTTAGTACTGACATATTACGTCTACCATTTGTAGTAGCCTTGTATTTTCTAATACCCATGATTTAAATCTCCTATAATTTTCTAAAATTTTAATTAGTCAATGTTGAATGCTTCGATTGTTTGTCCTTCAGCAAGTTCAACAACAGCTTTTTTATATGAAGCAGTTTTACCTTCATATTTTCCCATTCTCTTATTCTTACCAGCAACATTAGATGTATTTACCGATAATACTTTTACATTGAAAATAGCTTCTACAGCTTCTTTAATTTCAATCTTGTTAGCCTTTGGATCAACAGCAAATGTATATTTGTTGAATTGTTCCTTTAAAGACATAGACTTCTCAGTAATGATAGGTCTTTTAATAATATCATAATGTTTTGCAATTACTTGTGCCATTTTACTTCAAAGCCTCCTCAAAATATGAAATTGCATCTGAAGTTACAACTAATTTGTCATAATTTAAGATGTCATATACAGATGAATGTTCAGCTGTATTTACGAATACTGTTTGTAAGTTTCTAGCGCTTAATGCTGTATTAGCATCTAGCTCTTTAACTAATACTAAAGTTTTTCCGTTTGCATTGATGTTATTTAAGAATGCAATAAAATCCTTAGTCTTAATAGCATCGAACTTAATTGATTCAACTGCTACTAACTTGTCATTTAATACTTTATAAGATAATGCTGACTTAAGTCCTAATTGTCTTACTTTCTTATTTACTTTAACATCATACTTTCTTGGATGAGGTCCAAATACTGTACCTCCACCACGCCATTGAGGAGCGCGGATAGATCCTTGACGAGCACGTCCTGTACCCTTTTGTCTCCATGGCTTCTTTCCACCACCTGAAACTTCATGACGAACTAATGTATCATGTGTTCCTTGGCGCATAGCAGCTCTTTGAGCATTAACAACATCATAAATAACTTGTTGATTAGGCTCAATTCCAAAAATCTCTTCTGATAAAGTAATGTCTTTTACCTTTTTACCAGCTTGATTTAATAATGCGATTGTTGGCATAATAAATCTCCTTTCCTATATTACTTAGCAGCCTTTACAGCTGTTTTAATTTCTACATAACCATTCTTTGGTCCTGGAACATTACCCTTGATAAGGATAAGGTTTCTTTCAGTATCAACCTTAGCAATTGTAAGGTTTTGTAATGTTACACGTTCAACACCCATATGACCTGGCATTTTCTTACCCTTCATATTTCCTTTGATAGGTCCCATTGATCCTACTTCTCTATGTGAAGCAGATACACCGTGTGTCATTCTTTGGCGGTGATGATTGTAACGCTTGATTGTTCCGGCAAATCCTTTACCTTTTGAAACACCAGTAACGTCAATTGTTTCACCTTCTGCAAATATATCACACTTTATTTCTTGACCAACACTATAAGATACTAACTCGTTTCCTCCTTGTGCTTCTGAGAAACGGAATTCTCTTATGAAGCGCTTAGGAGCAGTGTTTGCCTTGCTAGCATGACCAGTTTCTGGCTTGTTAGCTACATGTTCGCTCTTGTCAGCGAAACCAACTTGTACAGCCTCATATCCGTCGTTTTCAACAGTCTTTTGTTGAAGAACTACGTTTGGTGTACAGTCGATAACTGTTACAGGTACTAAATTACCCGCTGCATCGAAAATTTGAGTCATGCCCAATTTTCTACCTAAGATTCCCTTAGCCATTTAAATACACCTCTTCTTAATTTTAATTATCTCTTTAAAGCGATATCAACACCACTAGGTAATGTGATGTGCATTAAAGCATCAATTGTTTGTGGGTTTGGATCCACAATTTCGATTAATCTCTTGTGAGTTCTACGCTCGAATTGTTCACGTGAATCTTTGTTTACGTGTGGAGAACGTAAGATTGTGAAAATTTCCTTTTCAGTTGGAAGAGGAATAGGTCCATTTACTGTAGAACCTGCTTTCTTAACACTCTCAACAATTTTTGCTGCAGATTGATCTAACAATCTGTGATCATAAGACTTTAAACGAATTCTAATTTTTTCTTTTGCCATTTTTAAAGTACTCCTTTCGCCTATAATCCTTGTATAGACTTGCTCCGCGGAAAAACCCGATATACCGTTGTGACAACGCCTTTCGGTGTATCGACAACCTCCCGCTTCACAGCCGTATGCTCAAAACACGAGCATTGTTATTTTACACCATTTTATTTTATATTGCAAGTATTATTTTTTAATTTTTTTACAATTAGTTTACACATAAAAATAACAACTTTTTAACTTACTTTAACAAATTAATTTGATCAAATCACCAGTTATTATTTCTTTCAAATCTTATAAATATATAGACTTTATTTAATAATATTTTGCTTATTATTTTGTATAAGTTAAGATATTTATATCTTTATAAATTTGTACACGAAGTACAAAAAATTTAAATGATGAGGTACATCTGTGAGAGTTAATCTGAATTCTTATTACCTAGATTAAAGAATTTTATTCTTTTAAATAAAAAAATATTAATACTTTAAAAAAAGACACTTTGGCAAAAACCAAAGTGTTTATTTTTTTATTCTTCTAATTCTTCCATAAGTGCTTCATTCAAAGCTTTTGCAGATGCACTAGATACGCTAAAGTTTCTAATACCTACTCTATATAATCTATTAACAACCGCTTTAACAGAAGCTAGTTCTCCACAAATTGATAATGTTATATTTTTTTCTTTCAATACTTGCGCAACAGTTTTTAATTTTCTTAATAAATCTTTAATGAACCCAGCATAATTTAGAGTTTCTTCTCTTGATATATTATAAAGTTCTTTCGTAAGGTCATTAGTTCCTAAACTCATGAAATCAACATCATCAAATTCTTCAATGTTTTCTAATGCCCTCTTAGTTTCTAGCATCATTCCTATTTGAACTTTCGAATTATTCTTTATATCATCTTTAATTTTTAAAACCCAATTCTTTAAATATAAATATTCTTCATATGATTCAATCATAGGAAACATTATTTTCATATTATTATGTTTATTTGCGTTAAGCAAGGCTTTAATTTGTGTTTCAAAAATTTCAGGATTGTTTTTATAATTATCAATTCCTTTGTGGAATGTTTTGATATATGGTAACTGTTTATCATCACCTATATCAAACGTTCTAAAACATATACATTTATCTTTCATAACGTCACATGCTGTTTTATATATGTCATATTGTTCTTCATATGTCATTGGGTGATCAAGGTTCATAAATATAATTTCAGTACGATATAGTCCTACACCATCCATATTATATTTAATAACTTTATCTAAATCGAGGTTTGATGTTACATTCGCATATATATGAATTCCAAAGTCTTTAAAGTCATCAATCTTAAATGAATCCTTATATTTAATAATATTATGATATTCTAAGATTTCATCTGTAGTTGGATTTAAGTTTATAATATTTTTTCTTGTATCGATTAAAACATTACCATTAATTTTATCTAGTTCATCTACCAAAACATATGGCACTTCTCTTGCTTTACACAAAATGGCGCTATGCGAGGTAAACCCTCCATTTTTAGCAATAACACCAATTATTTGTTTATCATATTTCATTAAATCCGATGGATATAATGTATCTGTTGTTAAAATGAACTCTCCATCTATTTCGATGTTTTTAGCACCATCAAGTTCATATAAAACTCTTCTTTTAATATCTTCCATATCATAGACTCTTTCTCTAAGATATGTAGTACGTGCTTCTTTTAAGGCATTAATATATTTTGTGAATTCATTGTCTACTGCCGTATATGCAGTATAGTGATTTGCATTAATTTCTCTTTCAATATTTTGTTTTAATACCGGATCTGTTAAATACAAACATTGAACTTCAATTAAGGCACTATCATCACGACCTTCTGTTTTCAATGTTTCTAATTCTTTTAAAACATTTTGAACTGCATTATTAAATTTATTCTTCTCTTCTTCATCGTTTGATGAATATATATCATGGTTAATTTCATGAACATGAAGTTTCACAACTTTTCCATAAGCCATTCCATTTGATATAACATTCTTAATATTCAAAATATCACCACCATGTATATTAATTATACTATTTTTTATATAAAATAAAAAGGCTTTACAAAAGCCCTAATATTTCTTTTTTATTTCTTTAAACTCATATGGAGTAACTTGATATACATAATAATTAAGCCAGTTTAAGAACAATATTGTAGCTGTACTACGCCATAATACATTCACATCACCATCAATGTAATAATTACGTGGTTCTTTAATTGGTAGATTTTTTGATAAATCTCTTTTATATTCTTTATCAAGTGTAAATTTATCATATTCTAGATGCCCTAAGATAAATAGTTTTGAATTATCCACCGACTTTATGATAGTATCTCCTGCTTCTTCCGAATGAGCTAGAACAACTAAATTTTTATTAGTTTTTAAATCCTCATCATTTATTGATGTATGTCTTGATTGCGGAATATAGAATATATCATCTATTCCATTTAATAAAGCTTCAAACTTAACCATCTTCTTATGTTTAAATACTCCAAATAATTTTTCGCTTAGTAAATGTTTCTTTATACCATAATAATAGTAAAGCGCTGCTTGTGCTCCCCAACAAATATACATTGTTGATGTTACATTAGTTTCTGCATAATCAAATATTTTGCATAATTCATCCCAATATTCAACATCTTCAAAATCCATTTGTTCAACTGGAGCTCCTGTAATTATCATACCATCATATGTTTTATCTTTGATTTCATCAAATTCTTTATAAAATCTATCCATATGATCTTCAGATGTATGCGTTGTTTTATGAGTGCTAGTTTGAAGAAGTGTGAGTTTTACTTGTAGTGTACTGTTCGCAAGTAGTCTTGCAAGTTGTGTTTCAGTATCAATCTTTGTTGGCATCAAGTTAAGTATTAAAATCTCAATAGGTCTAATATCTTGATTAGATGCTCTTTCTGGATGCATTACAAAAACATTTTCATCATCTAATGTTTTATATGCTGGAATGTCTTCTGGTAATATAATTGGCATAATAATCCTCCTTAAATAAAAAAATCTCGTCCTATAAAAAGGACGAGTTATAATTCGTGGTACCACCTTTAATTCGTAAGATAAACTTACCTTATGACTTAACGCGTCAAACGTCTTTCGAAGCTCCAAGCCCACAAAATAAGAACATTATGCATCTTCCACCATCCATGCATTCGCTTAATATGTTTTACCTTATTTATCTTCTCTTCATCGCACATTAACTATAACATACTTTATTTTGTTAGTCAATAATCTAGTTTTCTTTGATAAGTCCTCTATCCATTAACTCTTCATCTGTTTCATATTGGAAGTGATAATCATCATATCTATCCTCACCAGGCATAATGTCATAAGATTCAGCTAAATCGCCTATTAAATCATACATTTGGTCTTCATCATTAATATCGTTTAATACAACTTTTAATTTTGTTGATTGATATTTAGGATCTGATGTTCTTGATACATCATAAGAACCTTCATAATCAAGTGGATCAAGTGCTAAGTATACAACAAGACTATCTCCATCAATTTCAAGTTTAGCAATTGATTTTTTGTTATACACAAAATCATCAAAATCCCATAATACTTTAGATTTTACTCCTTCATTAGATAAAAGTAAGTTTTTGATATCAGTATATAAATCTTGAACTTTAGGATCTGATTGAATAAGTTTAGCTTGGAATGAATAATTAAATAAATTCTTAGATTTAATATATTCATCTATTTCTTCATCACTAAATTCAGAATCTTCACTGTATAATTCTTTTTCCTCAAAAACATTTCTAGGATTATTGTCTTGTTTTTTAACCTTAGGTGCAAGATATCTTTCAAGTTCTTGTTCATATCTTGAATCATCATCTTCATCCTTTTTAACCTTTTTAGGCTTTGGCTTTTCTTCTTCCTCATCACCAAAATCAATTTCATCTAAATCTAGATTTTCTAATTCTTCATCAGTTAAATCTTCAATTTTCTTTTTGGCTTTAGGTGTTTCAACTTTACTATTTTGGTTAATTTTAGGTTTGTCTACTTCTTCCTTTTTAGGTGCGCTATTTTCTACTTCATCATCAACTAATGAATCAAGATCAAGAGAGTCTAAATCTAACGAATTTAAATCACTATCAGAAATAGTATCTAAATCTTTTTCTTTTGTTTTATTAATTGGTTTAGGTTCTATCTTCTCTTTGTTAACTACATTATCCTTTTTAACTTCTTTTTTCACTTTTTCAGGTACTATTGGTTTTCTTGGTTGAGGTTTAGTAACATCTTTAGCAACCTCTTTAATTTTTTTAGAAGTATCTGCTAAGGAATCAAAGTCAATTGATGAAACATCTAAATTATTTAAATCTTCATCATCAAGATTATCAATATCTTTCTTAGGCTTTTCAACTTTTGTAGTCTTTTTAACAACAGGTTTTGTTTCAGTTTTTTTAACAGTATGCTCTGCATTCAATCTTATAGAAAACATATCATCAATTACTTGAATTTTACCAAGCGTGATGTCAATTTCATACTTATCTGCTAATTGTTTTAAAGTTTGATCTAGTTCTTTCCTAAACTGTTTTAATTCTTCAACGTTAAATTTCATCCCTATCATTCCCTTCTTCTTCAATCTTTTCTTCTATACCATTAAAAATATCATCATCAATGGTGGTTTTTGATTCATTATATAAAAATTTAAATAATTTAAATATTTTAGAGATAATAATATCTACTAAAACAATAAGTATAATGTCAATTAAAATAATCAACAAACTAATACGAACAATTTGTGATAAATCATTCTTTGTATTTGCTACTATCATTATTATAATTATACCAATAAAAATAGAAATTGGTATATAGTAAATACGATAATTTTTACTTAAAAACGATATTTTCTTTACATATTCTAGAGTATCATACTTTTTTTGATGTTTATGGTAATACTTTCTAATAATTATTTCTTCA
>CAVCDW010000047.1:0-3058 GCA_963601055.1 Elusimicrobiaceae bacterium | reverse complement strand
AAGGAGCTTACGCTCCTAAACTTCATATATTGAAATTTATTTCTTTACAGCTCCCACTTTCTTTTTAAAACATACTATGCAGTTTTTTAATTATTATAATTTGATATCAAAAGTAAATCTTCTAGTTTGTTACTTGTTCCTATTCCATAAGAATCACTTGAAAGAACCTCTAATACACTAGAATATGTACCACCACTTACTATTTCAAATGGACACTTATCATTGTATTCATTAAACTTAAAATTATCAGTAGAAATTGCACTACCTGCATCACTAAAATCTGAAAGATTAGTATCTAATACATCAAGCCAAGTGCTTAATTCTACATCATAATACTTTGTATTTAATAGTTTAATTCCACCTTTTGTAGAATCATTATCATTATTTCTTATTAATTGTTTTTTAACAATTCCTAAATAATAATTATTATTTCCATAGAATGAACCACCTTGAGATATTAAGATTGCTTGAGAAACCATCGCGGCCTTAAATCCACTACCACCACCAAGGTTTGAATCAGTTACAGCTTTTTTTGCAAGGTTTGTTGTGCCATCATAGAACTCACTTCTTGCGACATAATAATTTTTAGAATCAAAAATTGAATTAGTTGATGTAACAATTGCGCCACGCACTTTAAATAATCTATCTTCAATATTATTAAATTTACAATAATTAAAACTTATCTTTAAATAATAATTATTGATTTGATCATTATCACCCAAAAGGAATCCTTTCTTTTGTGCTGCAGCTATTCCTCTTAGAATTTGTGTGAATGTAAATCCCGCTTTTCTTAGTGCATTATAGTATAGATAATCAGTCGAACCATTTTGATATCCTTCTTCTATTTTTGCCATCATTTTGTATAAATATTTATTCTTAGTTTCATCACTTAAAGTATCTTCATAATATTCATTTGAATCACTATTAAAACTGCAGAATGTAATACTTACACCTGTTCCATTGTCACCTTCATATGGTGCTCTTGTATATTCGCCTGAGGCTACATTTGTTTCATATGAACCATTTGATACATCAATTTGACCATCATATGATTTTCCAAACTTGCAGTGGTCAATCCATACCCCTGTTGAAAATGATATTTTAGCATAAGCCCAACCAAAAAGATCATAATCACCAATTCCAGATAATGATTGCTTAGAAGCATCTTCCCATTGATATATTTCATCCATTTCAAGATTTCTTATTACTAAGTTTTGACATGAAAGAATTGAAAATCCTGCATGAGTGATTTTAGAACCATTTTTAGAATAAATTAAAAGATTAGAAATGTTTTCAACTTTAATCTTAGTAATACCATTTAAGGCAATATCAGTCATAGAATATCCTGCTGATTGTAGGCTTGAAGCACCTTTCTTCTGATCCCAATCTGCAAGTACTCCATTTGATTTAGCAGCATTTGATAATTTAGTATATGCTAAATCAATATCATTTTTAATCTCTATTACATGAACACTACCTTCACTATTTAATGTTTGATGTAATTCTGCATTGACCCATTCATTTTTATAACTATATTTAGCTTTATAAATCGCATCCGCAAGTTCTTCTGCAGTTTCTACTTCGACATATGCATCAGTTCCCTTATAAGACGTGAAGTCTGTAACACCACCATGCGCAAATCCTGTAGTCGAGGATAAATTCTTTAGAAGATCATCAGATGATGATGCTAAGACTGTCCCATCCTTCGAAAAATCATTTTGTGTTTTATATGCGTAATTCAAATGGGTAGTATCATATTTTGCATAAAGTGTAGTGTCTGATGTTATTTCTTTTGTAAAATCAAATTGTTTTGTTAAACCCTCATCACTACACCAAGAATTAAAAGTATAACCATAGACATCTACACCTTTTATACTTTTATTATCTTTTGTAGGTTCACTAGGCTTTTCTATTTTGTCTCCACTATGAACTGTTATATATTTATCTTGTTCACCATTAGATTCATTGATAGTGACTAATATACCTTTACTCCACGCCGCATATAGTGTTATATCTGATGTTATAATCATTGAGTCTCCAACTTTTCTTGAACCTTTTTCATTAGTTGCCCAACCTTCAAAAAAATAGCCAGTCATCTTTGGAATGTAGTCAGTAAGATTTAAAGTTGCGCCTTCTTCTACATATATATCATCAAGAATTGTAGGTACAAAATTATCTTCTTTATTAGGATCATTAGAATTAAATGTAATCTTAAATTTATTTATAGTAGTATTTGTATCACTATTATCATCTTTATTATTTGTATCATCTTTATCATTACCACCACATGATAACATAAATAATGATGTTACCAAAAGTAATGATGTTCCAATTATTTTTTTCATAAAATCACCTAGTATAATCAAAAAATACTTATGATTAAACCTTCTCCTATTTAAAATTTTTAATATAGCGAATGATAGGATCTAAATACATGCTAGATACATAATTAGTTCCGTTTATTATAGCTTCTGCTACAATTTTTTCACTATCATTTAATTCTGTTTCATTTTTTAGTTTAATAGCCATCTTATCATAAACACTTTTAGCTATACTCTTATAAATCCCTTTAAGTCTGTTGACATCAAGTCCACCTGGTAAATAATATAGTGGGCATGATAATTTGTATTTATTCTTAATATCATCTTGATCAATTTTATCAAGTGTCATACCAACAGTTGCGATCGCAATACATTTATATCTTTTTAAGGCTTTCTTTAACTTCTTTGGTCTTCCTGCAAAAAGCCATGTTAAAAATATAACTTCATCTTTTTTCTTTAATATTTTTTTAGCTTCTTCTAATGAAAAACAAGACGCATCTAGTTCACGTGCTAAAAGTTTAGCATATTCCATTGTGTGTCCTGCATTAGAATTATATACAATACTATACATTTAAATTCACTCCTTGTGTAAACGCTTACTTAATTATATATTAAATTTTATTTAAAGTAAATTATTTTAATAATTAAATTTCAAAAAATTATTTTACTAAAGTACCATAAAATCGCTTACTACATAAGTTCCTACTTCTTTTTTCCCATCAAAAAATAAAACCGTT
>CAVCDW010000046.1:0-8094 GCA_963601055.1 Elusimicrobiaceae bacterium | reverse complement strand
AATTTATTGTATATATTTAAATCACAATTTCTTAAAAGTTTTTTTTAGGCCATAAAAAAAGGCAGTGCTTGTAACACTACCTTTTATACATTCAAACGCATTTAAAGCCCATTATAGCGCTTTTATTCGTAATCGTTATGTGTGAATTTTGATCTATAAATAGCTTTTTTTATTAATAGTACTAAACAAATGATAGATGTTAATAAAATTACTGCATAAACTACTATACCAAGTAGATAGGCGCTATTATAATCTTTATTTATTTTTATTGAATAATGAATAATATTATAAATAGACCAAATACTTACTAAGCATACTATTAAATATTTAGTTACTCTATATATTTTACTTTTCATCTTCATCATCTCCAAATAAATTAACTGATTTATAAGGTATATCTTCAGAGTTCTTTTTCTTCTTAACAATTGTAGAAGTTTTAGATTCAATAACTATAGAATCTTTTGTTTCTTTAATGTTTACCTTATTTTTTTTGACGTTATCGTTTGTTTCAGCATCTGTTTTTATATTGGCGCTTGATAGAATTGCGTCTAAATCTGAAATCACTGATTTTGTAGATTTTGAATTAGCTTTTATTACCGCAGCTGATTCCACGTCAGAATCAAATAAATCTAATTCGCTATTTCCTTCAAGTAAATATGCATCATCTATAATTGGATCAAGCACTTTAGGTTTATCTAGGATTAATTGTTTAGGGATACCTAAATCATTATTTAAGATTTGTTTACCAGCATCAGCTGCATTATACTTAAAATCAAACACATTAAGTGTATCATTACCATTTGTATAGACAACATTTAATCCTACATTTTCTTTATATTGATTAGGTGATAATTTTTTAGCATCTACTAATTCATGAGGATTTGATTTAACTTTCTTTATTACTGCAGTTGTACTACGTCCTCTTGATGATAGATTTAATTCTATTACTTTCATTCTCTTTATGTATCCACGAGATGTTAAAAGTAAGATGTCATCATCTTTATTTGCGTAGAATGATGAAACAACATAATCTTTTGGCTTTAATTTTAATGATTTTATTCCAGAAGCTGAAGTTCCATACATTGGCACATCAAGTGCTCTATATCTTATAAGCTCACAGTCTTTTGTAGCACAAATAATTTCAAGAGGTTTTTCTGTAATATCAACAGATACTAATTCGTCAGTTTCTTGAAGTTTCATGCATCTAACAGCCTTAGTCCAACGTTTAAGTTCGAATCCTGATAGGATAGTTTGTTTAATTAATCCTTCTTTTGTTGAAAGAAGTAATGTTTTATTTTCATCAAAAGAATTTATTTTTATAACACTAATGAATTTTTCATTTGGAACTATTGTTATAAGATTATTTATAAACATACCTACATCTTTAGCTTTACATTCATCTATTTTATATACTGGAAGGGAACAATAATTTCCTCCATTACTAAATAGAAGTAATGTATCAAGTGTAGATACTTCTTCACTAAATATTATTGCGTCATTTTGCTTGATATTATTATTTACAGACATTTGCCACGCCTTTTGGCTAATACGTTTAACATATCCATCTCTTGTGACTACAACGTGTACCATTTCTTTTGAAATAAGGTCTGTTTCATCAACTTTTAAGTCTGATACTTCAGTCTTTATTTCAGTTCTTCTTTCTTGATTAATATCTTTACCCATTTCTATAAGATCATGTTTTATTTTCTTTAATAATTTAGTCTCTGATCCTAGAATTTCGTTGTATTCTTTAATATTTGCAGTAAGAGTATTATGCTCTTCTTCTAAAGCAACAACATCTGTATTAGTTAATCTATAAAGTTGCATTGTAATAATAGCTTCTGCTTGACGTTCTGTGAACTCAAATTTATCAATTAAATTTTGTTTAGCATCAGCTCTATTTTTAGATTGTCTGATAGTAGAAATTACCTCATCTAGAATAGATACCATTCTAATAAGTCCATCTACGACTTCTAGACGCTGTGTATCACGAGCTTTATCGAAACCTATTTTATTAGTAAATACTTCTTTTTGATGGTCAATATAAGCATCTAAAATTTTTAATAAACCTATTCTTTCAGGTCTTCTATCATGAATTACTACCATGTTATATCTTAAGTTAACTTGAAGATCAGTATTCTTAAGTAAATAATTCATAATCGCTTGTTCAGCAGCACCTTTTTTAAGGTCAATCGCTATTCTAAGTCCTGTTCTATCTGATTCATCACGAACCTCTAGAACATCTTCAACTTTATGGTCAATACGCATTTGTTCAATACGTTCAACAATCTTAGCTTTGTTTGTGTCATATGGTATTTCTGTTACAACAATTCTTTTTTGATCTTTTGAAATATCTTCAAAATCATATCTACATCTAACAATTACAGAACCTGACCCTGTGTTGAAAGCTTCTCTTATACCATCAAGGCCTTCAATAATTCCTCCTGTTGGGAAATCTGGTCCTGGTATAATTTTAAGCGCATCGTCTAGGGTCATGTTTGGATTGTCAATTTTTGCGATTATAACGTTGATAACCTCAGTTAAATTGTGAGTTGGTATATAAGTCGCAAAACCTGAAGAAATACCCATAGCACCGTTTACAAGAAGATTTGGGAATAAACCAGGTAAAACTGTAGGTTCCATTTCCTCTTCATCGAAATTTGGTACAAATGGCACAGTATTTTTATCAATATCTTTTAAAAGATAATCAGCATTTTTGGAAAGTCTTGCTTCCGTATAACGCATTGCGGCTGCACCATCACCATCAATTGAACCATTATTTCCGTGCATATCAATTAGGGTAACACCCATTTTCCATGATTGTGATAAGTGAACCATCGCATCATAAATTGATGAATCTCCATGTGGGTGATATTTACCCATTACTTCTCCAACAATTCTTGCAGATTTTTTATATGGTGATTTCGATGTAATACCCATTTTATTCATACCATATAAAATACGACGTTGAACTGGTTTTAGACCATCTCTTACATCTGGTATAGCACGATCTTGAATAATGTATTTAGAGTAACGTCCAAATCTATCACCAATTACATCTTCAAGTTTTTCGTATTCAAAAGTTTCTTCCATGTAGTGGTCTAATTTCTTTTTAATATCTGCCATTATTCATCACCTTCACTTTCTTCAAGTGTGAATGAAACGTGATTTTCAAGCCAATTTCTTCTTCTTTCAGGATTATCTCCCATTAGAATTTCAACTTGTGATTCGGCTTCATTTTCATCTTCAATTCCAACTTTTATTAAACTTCTTGTTTCAGGATTCATTGTAGTATCCCAAAGTTGTTCAGCACTCATTTCACCAAGTCCTTTAAATCTTTGAACCATGTAATTTGAGCATCCTTTTGTAATCTTAGATAATTCTTCATTAGTCCAAGCATAAATGATTTCTTCTTTTTTACCTCTTTTTGTAACCTTAAATAAAGGTGGTCTTGCGATAAATACTCTTCCCGCCTCAATCATTGGCTTCATATATCTAAAGAAGAATGTTAAAAGTAATACTTGAATGTGAGCTCCGTCATCATCCGCGTCAGTCATGATTATGATCTTAGCATAATTACTTTTTTTAATGTCAAAAGATTCTCCATAATCAGCACCAATTGTATAAATCATTGTAGCTAACTCTTGGTTTTGAAGAGCTGCTTCTTGAGCTTTCTTTTCAGTATTTAAAACTTTACCACGTAGAGGAAGAATTGCTTGAAATCTTCTATCTCTTCCGTTCTTTGCAGAACCTCCGGCAGAATCTCCCTCGACTAAGAATAATTCGTTAATTTCTTTATTTTTAGCTTGTGCAGGCGCAAGTTTTCCTGATAGGTTAACTTCTTTTTTATCTTTCTTAAGATTTAGGGCGTCTTTTCTAGCTTTTCTTGCGGCTTCTCTTGCACGCGAATTTAAAAGTGCACGTGAGATAACAGCTTCTGCAAAAGCTTTATTTTCAAGTAAGTAAAATGACATTTTTTCATATAAAACAGAATCTACTACAACTTTAGCTGAAGGAGTACCAAGTTTACCTTTAGTTTGTCCTTCAAATTCAAGTAATTCTTCATTAATTCTTACATTTAAAACGGTAGTCATTGAACATCTTAAGTCAGCACCATCAAGGTTAGGATCCTTATCTTTTAAAAGATTAAACTTTCTTGCATAATCATTAAATGATTTTGTAAGAGCAGTTTTATATCCTACTTCATGAGTACCTCCATCACGAGTTCTTACGTTGTTTGCGAATGATATAAGTGTTTCATCATATTCTTCAATAAATTGTAGGGCACATTCAACTTCAATTCCATCATTTTTACCCTCAAAATAAGCCACCGGAAAAGCACTATGCTTATTTTGATTTAAGAATGAAACATACTCCGAAATACCATTCTCAAAATGGAATTCTTCTTGTTTAGAAGTTCTTTGATCAATTAAGATCATTTTTAAACCTTTGATTAAGAACGCACTCTCTCTAATACGTTCTTTAATTGTATCATAAGAAAAAATTGTTGTTGTAAATATTTCAGGATCTGGTTTGAACGTTACAGTAGTACCAGTTCTTCTAGTGTTACCAATAACTTTAGCTTCAGATTTGATATGCCCACCATTTTCAAATTCAATCTCATGAATTTCACCATCTCTATATGATAAAACATCCATATAAGTTGATAGTGCATTTACAACTGATGAACCTACTCCATGTAATCCTCCTGAAACCTTATAACCACCTGTTTCGGAGAACTTTCCTCCAGCATGAAGTTTAGTATAAATTATCTCCATAGTGTTCTTACCAGTCGCATGCATACCACAAGGAACACCACGTCCATTATCTATTACAGTGATTGAATTATCTTTACCAATTTGGACAGTTATCTCTTTCCCATATCCTGCTAAAGCTTCATCAATCGCATTATCTACAATTTCCCAAACTAAGTGATGCAACCCTCTTGCATCTGTTGACCCAATATACATTCCAGGTCTTTTTCTTACAGCTTCTAGTCCTTCTAATATTTGTATTGAACTATCATCATATTTTGCAGCCATTTTTACACACCCTTTTTTTATTACATACAATAAAATATTATCATAATTTATATTTTATAACAATATTAAAAATATTTGTTATTTTTTTGAGAAAAAGTTTAATTAGGTTTGTATTAATTAATATTTTTTTGTATAATTTTATGGAGTAATGAGGTTTTAATATGATATATACATCTTCTACACAAAATATAATATTAACTATTCTAATGTTATTAATTGCTTATTTCATAGGTGCTATACCTAATGGTTTAATTATTGGAAAAAAATTTAAAGGTATAGACATTAGAGATTATGGCTCAGGAAACATTGGGACTACAAATTCAATAAGAATTCTTGGTAAAAAATTAGGGTACTTTGTTTTCTTACTAGATGTTTTAAAAGGAATGTTTGTAATATTTTTAGTAAGATTTATTCTAGAACCTCTTGGAACAATGGATTCTAAAGTACCTTATATAGTTTATGGTGTTGCGTCTATTTTAGGTCATGCATTTAGCATATTCTTAAAATTTAAGGGTGGAAAAAGTGTTGCGACTTCTCTTGGTGTTGTATTAATCTTAACACCAGTTCCTGCAATAAGTTGTCTTATAGTATTTTTAATAGTTTTAGTGCTTACAGGTTATGTTTGTCTATGTTCTTCATTTGCGGCTATAACTGTAGTTGCAGTTTCATGGATTTTATATAGATTTGGATTTAATAGTGGTTGGATATTAGAAAAAGTTCCTTTATATGTTTGTATTATATATTCAGTAATAGCCCTATTCTTAATTTATAAACACAAATCTAATTTCAAAAGATTACTTAATGGTACAGAAAATAGTTTTAAAAAGAAAAAAAATGTTGAAAATAAAGAAAGTGAATAAAATAAAAGCCCCTAAGGTAAAAACTTTAGGGGTTTATTTTTAATTAAATTATTTATTTTGTTCGTAAGATTTCATTACAGCTCTTACTTGCTTCTCTGAAGGTGTTCTTCCCATTTGTTTGAACATAGCTCTAATTTGAGCTTCATTGATAGGTGGATTCTTTTTTAAATAACGTTTAAATACAATTCTAGAAATTAAAAATCCAAGTACTGCACCTATTAGTAAACATACTACCATTCCTACAATTCCTTGCCAAATTTTCATTCCGCTTAATACAATAAATAATGACATATAATACACTCCTTAACACTTCTATATTTTATATTAATAATTGTATTAATTCAATATTTTTTTTAAATGCATTTAAATTTGCTTAATTTAATTATTAAGTATATTTTTTATTCAATATAATTCTTTACAAGAAAAAAGGTAGATGATATAATTTAGTTAGCAAAAGGAGGATATTTGCTTATGCCAAGAAAAGTAGATGACTCATCTTGCATCTCTTGTGGAACTTGTACTGGAGAATGTCCAGTAGGAGCTATCACACTTGATGGAACTGCTCATGTTAATCCTGATCAATGCATCGATTGCGGTGCTTGTGAAGCTGCATGTCCAGTAGGTGCAATTTCTGAGGAATAAAAAAAGATTAAAGGTGTGTAAATCACACCTTTTTCTTTTATATTAAATTTTCATTTGAAAACGAATAATAATTATCTTTTCCAACTACAATGTGATCAAGTAAATATATTCCTAATATCTTTAATTGTTCCTTTAAATCATAAGTCATCATAATATCTTGTTTTGATGGTGTAGGATCTCCAGATGGATGGTTATGAGCAATTATTATACCATATGCCCCCTCTACTACCGCATCTCTTATAATTCTTTCCTTAGGAATGATTATATCTTTAACTCCACCTATATCATATAATTTTTCTTTTATTATTTTTAGTTTTGTATTTAAATATATAACCATTATATTCTCAAATTCTTGGTTTGATAAATGTGGTTTGATATGAGTATATATCTTGCAAGAATCATCATAAATATCATTACTTCCATAATTTGACATGGCTCTTTTTGATAGTTCAAACGATGCTATAATAGTTGTGGCTTTAGATTCTTTAATACCATCAATTTTTATTATTTCATCATAAGTCATATTAAAAATACCACTAAGCCCATTACTCTTACTTAAAATGATATTTGCAATATCGATTGCGCTTTTATCTTTAGTGCCACATCTTAAAAGTATCGCAATAAGTTCACTATTAGAAAGTGATGTGACACCATATTTGATTAGTTTCTCTCTAGGCCTTTCCTCTTTAATAATTTCTTTTATTTTCATATTAAATCACCTACAACTAATATATTTTACTAAAGTGATTTTTACTAAATTTTAAATATAAAAAAAACATTAGAAATATTAATGCCTATTTCTAGAAATAATACTTCTAATGTAATTTTAGATGTTATTCAGTTGGTGTAGATGCAGGCTTTTGTATATTAGGTAAATCTATTGTTGTAGTACCAAAATTATTAAATACTGATGTACCTGAAACTTTAACACCATAAATTTTTCCACTCAATTTCACAACTGCTTTAACAAGTTTTGCATCTTCAAACATAAAAGATGTTTTATAATTAATTCCATCTAATGTTTCTTTATATTCATACATGTTTGATTTAGAGTTAAACTCAAATTTACTTAAATCTGATTCATCCACATCAATATAATACCAAAACTCATAATCTGCTATATAAACTTCATAACCGTAATCAGAAATTTCAGAGATAGTCCAATCATTATCATAGTATTGCTCATAATGGAAATATCTTTCATCTTCAAAACTATAAATATCAATACAGGAATTTTCTTCAAAATCTGTCTTAACAATATTTTCTGTTACATAGACTTTTGAAGTTGCTGATTCATCTCCCATTTTCGCAGTTGTTATAGCTGTGTAGTTTTTTATGTTTGCAAGTGCTGCATTTTGTTGTTCAGCGTCTACCATATATTTAGCATCATCTTTAGTGTCATCACCACATGAAACAAGACAAGCTGCTGCTCCTGCAAAAACTAATAAATTTAAAAATTTCTTCATTTCTTTCTAACCTCCTTAGATAGAATATAATATATATCACTAAAAGTCAAAATTTTAGGTATATAAAATCTATACCTTTTTAAT
>CAVCDW010000045.1:0-2873 GCA_963601055.1 Elusimicrobiaceae bacterium | reverse complement strand
TTTATTATGAAATTAACATTAAATAATAAATTACAAATTATTAAATTATACGAAGAAGGTTATAGCACTACTAAAATTATAATAAGATATAAAATTGGAAAAACTTAAATGACAAAACCACTTAGGTTTAAAACTTAAGATGTTTTAACTAATATTAAACATTTATTATAGATATTAATCATTACACTAATTATCTTGTATTTATTTCTATTTCATTTATTCTTAATCTTTCTTCATTCGATAATTCATAGTCTATCGCACCAATATTACTTTCTACTTGTTTTGAACTTCTCATTCCAGGAATTGGAATAATATCAACATCAGGATTTGATAAAAGCCAATTTAAGGAAACTTGTGCAATACTCTTATTATGATCTTTTGCTATAGCTTCAAGTTCAATCATTAGTGGTTCCATTTTCTTAATATTACATTCTCTAGGACATGAAAAAAGTCTTTTTATAAACGGCACTTTATCATCCCTTTCCTTAGTTATATTTAAATGACCAAAATATGAAGTCATCTTATACATGAATGGTACTTTCTTATTTCTGTATTTTCCAGTTAAAGTTCCTTCAGCTAAAGGAGCATAAGGAATTATTGATATTCCATATTTCTTACATACATCAAATACTCCGTTTGTCTCAGGATATCTTCTCAATATATTATATCCAACCATAACAACTGCTAAAGGTATATTATGTTTTTCTAAAGCTTGTTGTGCTTCTTCAATTTGTTTAGGAGAAAAATTACATACTCCAACCGCTCTAATCTTTCCTTCTTTTACTGCATCAGCCATAACATCCATATATGCAGAAATATTACCTTTTTTAGGTGGTACGTGAATCATATAAAGATCTATACAATCAACACCAAGTCTTTTCAAACTTCCATCAAGTGCTTCTTTTAAAGCATCTGGAGAATATTTACTAACAAATTTTCTTTTTTGCGTTAAAGGATTCATCTTTGAAGGTGGTGCAAACTTAGATGCAATAAGTATTTTTCTTCCATCTCTTTTTTGAAACTCACCAAGTAAACTTTCAGACTTACCATTTCCATATATTTCGGCCGTATCAAAGAAATTAATTCCATTATCAAGACATTTAGTATATGTTTCAAAGTATTTTTCTTTTCCCTCATCGCTTTTTGGTAACCATAACATAGTACCAACACCTATCGCAGGAACTTCAACATCAGTTCTACCTAATTTATGATATTTCATAATCAAAGCCTCCATTCAAATTAACAACCTTGCTAATTTATGATACATATTGTATCATTTTAACATAATCAATTAAATAGAAAATATGAGACAGAAAGGTGAATTTTGTATCATGGACAAAAGAAATAAAAATGTAAAAGAAAGAATCTTAAAAGCAACAATTAATCTATCATCAAAAAAAAGATGGGATGAGATTACTATTACAGACATCATTAAAGAATCAAAGGTTGCTCGGGCAACCTTCTATAGAAATTTTCTAAGTTTAGATGAATTAATCAACTATGGAATAGGTCAATTTCGTGCTAATTATTGGGAAAATATTCCAAAGTCATGTTCTAATTTTCTTTGTGAGGAAATGCTTGAATATACATTTCATTATTTTAAACAATACAAAGCTTTAATCCTATCATATTGTAATTTTGGATCTTCATCTTCAATATTAGATATTATAACAGAGGGAATGGTCCTTTCATTTGGAGATATGCCTTCAACTTCTTCTCTACGATTCAAACTATATTATTATTCAGGAGCTTTATATAACATGATGCTTTATTGGCTAAAAGGTGGAATGAAAGAATCAGAAAAAGAGATGGCTATAGTATTTTTAAAATTTTCATCTTCAAATGAAGATGGCCAATTATAAACATTTCTATCTAAACCCAAACCTTAAGTGTTCCATCAAGATTATTTATGAGATATTGTCTTATAAAATTGGCAAGATTTAAAATCTTTATTAAATTCCTCACTATAACGCTTAAAACATCCTATACAAATTTTATAAGAAGTTCTGTTTGATTTAAATATAGGGGAATTGACGCTTACTATTGATTATATAGTAAAATTTATGTATAATTTATGTATATAAAGGAAGTGGAAATATTATGCCATTAATAAAATCCAGTGCTGATTTACGAAATAATTATAATGAAATTTCTAAATTTTGCCATGACTATTCAGAACCAATTTTTATAACAAAAAATGGTAAGGGTGATTTAGCTGTTATGAGTATAGAGACTTATGAAGAATTAGTTAGTAAGTATGAACTTTATACCAAACTTAAGGAAGGTCTAGATGATGTTAAGATTGGAAATGTAAAAACTCTATCTCAAAGTATATCTGATATAAAGGCGCGTCGTAAAAGATGATATATTCAATTAATATTACTTTTAAAGCTGAACGTGATGTAATTGAAGCTTGTGATTATATTGAATATAATTTAAAAAATCCAATCGCAGCAGACGAGTTACTTAATTCTATTCAAACTAAGTTAGAGTCTTTAATAGAAATGCCTAATAGATTTAGAGTAATTGATGATCCAGTCTTGTCTCATTGGGGAGTTCGTTTTATATTAATTAATAACTATATTGCTTTTTTTACAGTTGATGAAGAAACAAAAACTATTAATATAATTCGTTTTTTATATAAAAAACGTGATTGGTTATCAATTCTTAAGAATGAATAATAGTTATTATTAACTAAGTCATTAATCGTATTAAATAGGATAATTGATATGTAGAATTGATACCTGATTTTTTTAGTTTCTTTTTCGAAAAATCTTAAAAGTCTTAATATTTTTAAAACAATCGTGCTATAATGCAATCGTTGAAGGTGGCATCATAGCATGCTGTCTAACTAACTCAAGCCATTGCAGTGG
>CAVCDW010000044.1:0-4649 GCA_963601055.1 Elusimicrobiaceae bacterium | reverse complement strand
TAATAGGAGTTAAAGGTACAATTAAAAACGTATAAAATAATGGGGTTGTGAAAAACTCAATTTTTGAAAAATTGAGTTTCACAGCCCTTTATTTTTTTACATACTACACTGATTTTAGAGAAAAAAAAGCATAACCTCTATGGGCTATGCTCAATTACTAAATATTATAATCAAATGCTACTCTACTTTTCACAAGTTCTTTTAAGTTCTTACCAAATTCAACATGAATCGGATTAGTTTGATATAAATCTAAATCCTCTAGGCTATCAAAAGTTGCGTTAAGCATCATTTTATAATTATCACTTTTTAAAGGTGTAATATTAAATTCTAGTGATTTAACATAAGGTATAGAATTTAATTTATTACTTTCTTCTTTTAGTTTAATAACTAATTCTTTATCTATATTATCTTTTAAATCCCAAAGTACAATATGACGTATCATTATCCTTCTAAAACCTCATCCTTATAATATACTTCTTCACATCCATTTATAAATTTAGAATTTATAAGTTTGATGTTTTCACATTCTTTTAATTCAATTCCCTTTTCAGATTTAATAATTGAATCCTTAATTGTGATATTAGAAATAGTATCCTTTGTAATACCTTCTATAGAAAGTCCTATCTTAGACATATCACATATTGCGTTGTCTACTACAATATTCTTAAAATATGGAATATCTTCTTTATCATCATTTACTTTAACTTCTTTTCCTTCAATACCAATTGAAGTTAAAGCATATCCCATTGTGAAAATAATAGCTTCTTCTTTAATCTTTAACATACGTGTGTTCTTTATTGTGATGTTTTCAACAACTCCACCACGTCCTAAAGCTGATTTGAAACGAATACCTACATCAGTTCCAATAAATGTATTGTTTTCAACTAATACATTTCTAACACCTCTAGACATTTCAGAACCAACTACGAATCCACCATGTGCTTCAAATACTTTACAATCATGGATCCAAACATTTTGACATGGAACTTTTATTTTTCTTGCTTCTCTATTCTTACCAGCTTTAACACAAATTCCATCATCACCAACTTCAAATACTGAGTTTGCGATTTCAACATTTTCACAAGATTCAATATCAATACCATCACCATTTTGAGCATAGTATGGATTTTTTACTAAAACATTTCTTACAGTTAAATTCTTAACAAACACAGGATGGATATTCCATGCTGGTGAATTAGAGAATACTGCATCTTCTAATAAAACAGTATCAGAATTTTTAATAGAAACTAGATCTGGTCTATAAGCATCCCAGTATTCTTCTGCTTCAGATATAATCTTTTTATCTCCTGCTTTAATACCTTTTAATATATTTTCATTAGGATACCATATTTCAGTTTCCTTCATTGAATCTACTACATTACTTAGCGTAAGATGTTCTTTCCATTGTTTTTCAGTAAGTTTCCATTTCTTAATAGGTCTCCATAAATCTCCAGACCCGTCAATTACTCCACGTCCTATAATACCAACGTTTTCTACATTATGCATCATGATAGGGGAAGCGCATCTAAGACGCTCTAAACCTTCCCAGTTTGCGTTATATATCGGATAATCTTCCTTGTTTTTAGAAAATTTTAGAATAGCTCCGCTTTCTAATTTTAAACAAACATTACTTTTAAAATATACAGGTCCTGTAAGATAAAGACCACTAGGAACTACTACATAACCTCCACCTTCTTTGTTTGCGGTATCAATAGCTGTGTTAATCGCTTTTTGTGCGTTAACAAATCCACCTTCGCAAGCACCGAAGTCTAAAATATTATATTCTTTATTTTTAAAATTTGGTAATTTAATATTCATTTTAACACCTCGATAAAATTATATAATATTTAACTATTTTTTTAAGGAATAATTATCACAAAAAAGAAAAACATATACGAATTAATTAATGTCAGTCCTATTTTTGAATTATATTCAATTTATATATTTTTTTGACATGCTATAACTAAAGAATTGAAAAGTCAGAATGGTGATATAAAGGGAGTGCAGACATAAAATTGGATCTAAATAGGAGGTCAATTTATATTTGCACTTCCATCCAAACTTTTTTATAAAAAAATCTTTCTAAAAATTAGAAAGACTTTAGTTTACTTTGTATCATATACAACCGAATATGTTCCAAATAGACCTGCGCAGAATCCGCCCATAACAGTTATATAAACACCATTTAACAATTCAGGTTTTAATTTAAATCCATTTTCTTGAGTAATAGTATTAGTTTTAACAAAAATAACACTTAATACAAATATAGCTATCGCAAGTAATAAAATTCCTACTGATAGAATTAAAGTAAAACCATGGAATGGTTTTCTTTTATTTATATTTATTGATGCACTACTCATCAACACTATAGTATTTAATGCAGAAGCTATTAATATTGCATAATAACAATATGATGTAATTCTTGCGAATAAATCATTGAATTTTGAAAAATTCCCTGAAAACGCGTTTGTATCAAATTGTTCAAAAACTCTAGTTTCTAGTGTTGGTTTTAAATCTCCCATCGTTACATTTAAATTCCAAAATTTAAAGAACAAGCATGAAAGTATTAATAAAAAACCAATTAAAGAAAGTATTCTAAAAAAATATTTATTAACGTTCATACAAGATATTCCTTTCCCTTATATTAAAGTTATTATAAACCTTTTTTGGTGATTAGTCCACTTATAATTATTCATTTATATTTTATAAATTTATTTATTAATATGTTCTTTTATAGATTCAATAAATGTGTTTGCGTATTGGCTTAATATGATATTATTTAATTTAATAATACCTATTTTCATATATTCATCAATTTCAAGTGGTTTAGAGATAATATTTTCACCATTAAGTTCATGGCTAATAACACCTGATGATACAGTATATCCATTTAGTCCTATAAGAAGATTGAATAAGGTTGCTCTATCTCTTACTTTTATATTCTTTTTTCGATCAAGTGTACTCAAAACTTCTTCAGAAAAATAAAATGAATTATTCTTTCCTTGTTCAAATGATAAGTATGGATATTCATCTAATTCTTCTAATTTAATCGATTTCTTTTTAGCAAGCGGATGCACATTAGATATAAAAACATACGGAGATGTTGTAAATAATTCTTGAAATTCAATATCATTTTCTTTTAAAAGTTTAGTTATAACTTCTTCATTTTTTCTAGATAAGTATAAAACTCCTACTTCACTAATCATATCTTTTACATCTGTTATAATTTCATATGTTTGTGTTTCTCTTAAAGTAAAATTATATTGCGATGCATTAAATTTATTGATGACATCAATAAACGCATTAACCGCAAATGAATAATGTTGACATGATACACTAAAATATGGTTTTACTTCTTTTTTATTTAAAAATTTAGATTCAATTAAATCTAATTGATCAAGCATTTGCCTTGCATATGATAGAAACATATTACCTTGTTTAGTAATTACTACCCCCCTATTGTTTCTATTAAATATAGTAATACCTAATTCTTCTTCTAAGTTTTTTATAGCATTTGTAAGACTTGGTTGCGCAATAAATAGTTTTTCGGCAGCTACTGTAATATTACCTACTTCTGCTACACAAACCACATATTTTAATTGTTGTAATGTCATCATAACACCTCTTTAATATAGATTTTAACATATATTTATAATTTGTGTATAGTTTTAAACTATTTTTGTTGAAATCACTTATTTAAATACATATCTTGTAAATTCAACATAAGAATTCAAATATGTTATAATGAACATGGTGACGTTATAAAAAGGTCATATCGCAAGAAATTTAAGAAAGAATTGAGCATTTAATGCTAAAATAATAATATGTTATATAAATATTTGTATAAAACCAATACGCAGTTTGATGATTTAATAATGATAAGCGATGGAACGTATTTAACAGGACTTTATTTTGTTAATTCCTACAATTTTCCAAATATAGATAACGCTATAGAAGAGATAATTGATATATTTAGTGATACTATTAAATACTTAGATATGTATTTTGATGGTAAAATACCTACCATCAAAATTAATTATAAATTAAATGTATCTTCTTTTACTAAAGAGGTATTAAATATTTTGTTAAATATCCCATATGGTAAAACTACCACATATTCTGATATCGCAAAAATTCTTGCGAAGGAAAGGGGTATCAATAAAATGTCTAATCAAGCTGTAGGACATGCAATAGGGCTAAATCCTATATCAATTATCATTCCATGTCATAGAATTATAGGAAAAAATAACAATCTTGTAGGCTATAGTGGAAGAATTAAAAATAAAATCGAATTACTAAAATTCGAAGGTATAGATACCACTTCATTAAACATACCAAAAAAGGGGAGGAAATTATGAGATGCTCTTGGTGTAATTTAAAGAATCCGTTATATGTAAATTATCATGATAATGAATTTTCACATTTCACGAAAGATGAACATTATTTATACGAAATGTTTATTTTAGAAACATTCGTCTCAGGACTATCTTTTGAATGCATATTAAATAAAAGAGAAAACTTTAGACAAGCATTAGATAATTTTAATTTAGAAAAAATCATAAATTACAATGATGTCAAATTAAAAGAACTTTTAAATGATAAAGGAATCATAAGAAACAAATCTAAGCTAAATGCGCTTATTTCAAATT
>CAVCDW010000043.1:0-22364 GCA_963601055.1 Elusimicrobiaceae bacterium | reverse complement strand
TTTATATGATTTCATATTTCTATTTATAAACTTTTGTAAAGAAAGAATTTTATATGTATTATTAATAGGATACTAAAACTCGTGTTAAATAAACAGTTTTTGGGCTAGTTTACAATTTTAATAGGTTTGTTTAATTAACTCGGATGAAACTGAGTAAAATAAGATTTGATTGAACAAGAGAAATTATGTCCTCATTTTTATACAAGTAACAAAGTATCAAACTTTGAAGTAAAATGCAATTTACAAGTGGCTAGTATAGTACTTGTGTGGTTTTTGTAAATTAAAATAAAATGAAATAGTGTTTATAGCAATTAAAGAAAAGTGAGATTTGTATGATATATATTAAATGAAATAATTAATAAGATTGATATGTGTTAGTTGTAAATAACTTGATTTGACAATGATATGTTGCGTATGTATAATACCACTATGTTGCTTACTAAGTATTAGTGGGGGTATTTTAATGAAAAAATTTATATTAATTGGGGCGTTTACATGTGGTCTTTTTACTGCATGTCCTAGTATAAGCGCAAAAACATACAATGAAAGTTATTCATATGGGGATAATACATGTTATGCAAATTCTTATGTTGATGAAACCATATTTGGAAATTCAAGTAGAGTGCTTGATGGCACATATGGAACAATTAAAAGAATAAAAGAAAATAATTATAATAATTCCTATTATAAATTAGATAAGTATAAGTATGTGGTGTATAAATATAGTAAAGTACTTAATGCACGAGTGAAAAAATTTAATGAAGATTATCTTTATGTGGCTCATAATAATTCAGTAGAGATTACATACACATTGAGTAAGACAGAAACTTCGACTTATGAAAAAAGTATGGAAGAAAACTTGAAAGAAACATATTCGGTACAAAAAGGGTTAATAACATCGCTTGATGTATTGAAATTTACATATGATAATGATATAGATTTGACGGCTAGTATTTCTAATAAAATCAGTGAGGAAAAAAGTTATACAACTAGTAAAGGAATATCAATAAAAAATGTTTTAAATGCTTATGATGGCGATAGATATTATGCTTGTGAGGTTAGAGCCAATTTCGATGTGTATTTCGTTAAAGTGTTTGAAATAAATTATTTACAAGAAGTAAAGAATAAAAAGACATGGTATGGAAAGAAATATAAAACATATTCATATAAAGCAAATGGATTAAATGATGCGGGTTATTTTATAAAGTACGCCTACAAAGAAGATACGAGTGCAATAGGGTTTTATCCTTATGTTATGGAAGATGGTATCTATAAAAATATTATGGACAGACAAAGTGGATATGTTTATTTAGATGGTGAGATTTAATATGATATTATTTGATAATGTAAGTGTGGTATATGATAATGATAGATTAAGTACAACTGTTGTAAAAAATCTTACATTTAAATTACCATCTAAAGGTTTAATAGCACTAGAAGGAAAAAGTGGAAGTGGAAAATCAACCATTTTTAATTTGATATCTCATGAAGTATTAAAAACTTCAGGGAAAATAAAAGTAGCTGGTTATGATTATGATAATATTAATAATAAGGATATAGATGTAATAAGAAAAAATGTCGTAGGCTATATTTATCAAGATAACCAACTATTTAATCATTTAAAAGTTATAGATAACATAAAGGTAATATTAAACGTTTCAGGTATTCTTTTTGAAAATTGCACAGAAAATTTTGAAAAGTATTCTAATCTTTTAAAACTTGATGATCTAATGGAAGTAGAAGTTTCAAAATTATCAGGTGGAGAGAAAGAAAGAATCGCAATTCTTATTACGATTTTAAGAAACACAAAAATAGTTTTAGCAGATGAACCTACCGCATCTTTAGATTTAGAAAATGCAACAATCGTGATTGATGCGCTCAAGGAACTATCAAAAGATAGACTTGTTCTTGTATCTACACATGACATAGATTTGATAGAAAAATATACAAACCAATATATTAAATTATCTTATGGAGAGATTTTAGAATCAAACATTTCCTATTTCGAATCAAATTTTGAGACTATTAAAAAAACTAAAACATTAAATGCCTTGAAAATATCGCATCGCATATTTTCTAAACAAATAGCTAGAAAAGTGTTTTTTTGTATTGTTTTAACTATTTCAATGTGCCTTGTTGTAGTTGGGCTTTATAATGTGATGTATGATATGAATAATTTAGACTTTAAGTCACACAAAAGTTTTTGTGATTATTATGTTGTATCTGATGAATCATATATAGAATATAACACTTTTGACACAAAAAGTGAAAAAGCGTATAAATTTAAAAATTATAGCAAATACTATTATGGTTTAGATTTAATTACGTATGCTGACATGGTTGAAGGTGAAAGCACAAGTTCAAACTTTGTACAAAATTACATAATAAATAATGATTTAAAAGATAATGATATAATTATTACCGATTATTTAAAAGAAAGGTATGATGAATTAGATTTAACATCATTTGTAGTTGATAAAGAAATAACATTAAATATTGTAAAAGTTAAAAGAACAAATTATCACTATTTTGATAAGTTTACAGGTGATGATAAATACAATTTTGTTAGCTATATAGATAATTGGTATAAAAATGTTGAATTAAATGAGAATACTTTTAATATGTTGAGACATAGAAAAAAGAAGACATTTAATCACAATGGTGAAGAATATAGGTATTATAAAAAATCACTTATAAATCCTAATAATATCGAAAAAGGTAAAATGCTTGAAAGTGATAATGAAATAATGTTTTCAACATGGGCTTTATGTAGATATCTAGGTGTGAATCATGTTGATGATGAGAACGAGTATATAGGTAAAAAGATATCTTTAGAATTGGCTGGGAAAATGTATGATTTTACATTGTCTGGAATATTTGTAAAAGCAGGACTTTCATGCCCTGAAGTAGCTTTTACTGATTCTTTTTGTGAAACTATAGTTGAATATGAAGATAGAGTAGTAGATACACCATTTATTGCTGTGAGACCAAAAACTGCTAAAGAATATAAAGAAATAAAAAGAATGGTAAAAAAAGAGAAGCTAAAGTTATTAAATCCACTAGATGATGATGTATCTGAAATTGTAGAAGAAAGAAAATCTGCAAGAAAAATATCCGTTTATATTTTGATTGCAGGTCTTGTCTTAGAAATGAGTATGCTTTATTATATGAATTTCTCTATCTTTAAAAGCAATTTAAGAAATTTTGGAATATTAAAACATAATGGAATTTCTAATAATGATATTTTAAAATTGGTTTTCTATGATACCATACCAATAAATATAACTACATCTGCTATATCTATTGTTGCATATGTTTGTTATGTGCTATTGAATAGGAATGCAATAGAATATAATTATGTATTTAGTGGTAATATCTTGAACTTTAACTTGTGGATAATCTTTATATTTGTTTTATTTACTGCATTAGTCCATGGTGTTTTAATGTATTTTAATATGCTTAAGTTAAAACGCAAAGAAAATAAAGATTTATTAACATCATATTGATCTTAGATTATTAATATAGTAACTAAAAAATATAATCTAAATTTTATCAGGAATTTAGCACGAAAGAGAGGAATTAATTCCTCCTTTTTTCTATAATAGTAGACTTTGAAGTACTTCAATATTTCTTTGAAGTGACATTGAAGTTGACTTTGAAGTAACATTGAAGTAAAATACAAATAAGAGGTGGTTAATATGTTACTTAGTGAAATTTTTAATGAATTAAAAGTTGAAAATAAAACTTTTGAATGTAAAACCAAACTTAATAGAACAGATGTTTTAGGTTGGCTTAAAACAATTGCTGGATTTTCTAATGCAGATGGTGGGATATTTATTCTAGGTGTAGAAGATAAAACTAATAAACTAATTGGATTTGATATAGATGAATTAGATTCAGAGAAGAATTTCTTTTATAATCAAATCAAGGAACATTTTGATACAACACCTAAAATTCAATCAGATGTAATAGAATATTTTATTCACGATAAGAAAAGATATCTTTTAGTTTTTAATGTTTTAGAATCTGATATCAAACCAGTTATATTAAAGTATGATGGCGCTCCTTTAATATATGTAAGAAGAGATGGATATACTAATTATGCTACAGTAGAAGAAATTCTATATATGGCTAAACATAGCACAAATCCTAAGTATGATATGGATCATACAAATATATTGTTTAATTTTAATGATTTTAATAAATTAAAACAATTTTATTTGGAAAACACAAATAAAGAACTTAAAGTTAAAGATTTGGAATCAATAAATTTTTATGATGAGAATAATTTATTGTATAAGGGATCTTATCTTTTTAGTGATAATTATGATGGTAAAGATTTAAAAGTGGTTTTTACAATGTATAAGGGATTTACCAGAGGTGATGATTTCATTATTTCTAGTAATGAGTTTATGGGTAACGCAATAGATTGCTATAAGTTTCTTTATGATAGTATAACATTTAATATGAAACATGGATTTATCAAAAAAGACACTTATAGAATTGATGTTGATGGTTTTCCTAAAAGAAGCTTATTTGAAGCTATAATTAATTCTATAGCGCATAAAGATTACTATATTGAAGGTAGTGCTATTTATGCCGATTTATTTAAGGATAGATTAGTTTTATCATCACCTGGTTCTTTATATGGAATAAGAGAATTGGATAAGACATATAGTTTAGATAAATTTGCGTCTAAAAGAAGAAATGAACTTATTTCAAATGTTTTTGTTTTATGCCACGCAATGGAAGCTAAAGGAACAGGATTTGAAAAAATAATGGAAGATTATAGGGAACAAGATGTAAAACATAAGCCATTTATATATTCTAAAAATAATCAATTTAGAATAGTTTTACCGGATTTATTATATGAAGATGGTGTTGATTTTGATAGCGAGGGAATTAAACTCCTTTCGAATATTGAAAATCAAACAAGATTTGATCTATCTGTGCTTGCGTATTGTTACTCATCTTATCGCAGCATAAAAGAGATAGCATTATATTTAGGTGTGTCCAATTCAACGTTTTTAAGGAAAAATGTTATTTTAAATTTGGTTAATCAAAATTTTTTGATTGAAAACAAAGTATCAAACAAAACAGTATATTTAACGAATAACGATAAAGTGGGACTATCCTAGAGATATATTAGACCCACATTTTAGAAAATGATTAAAATTTAATTCTTGTAAAAATCACTTTTTCGAAATATAATTTTATAAAGTTATTAAAAAATGTATGTAAAAGTACTAACTTTATGCAACATCAACATTGAATACACCATTTTTTTGAAAATTATTTGTGTATCTTTAATAATTTTGAATAAAATTTGTTGGTCATATAAATGTTTACTAAATTTATTGACTATAAAAAAATGAAATGGTATCTTTGTAGTATGAACAATGGGGTTCAAAAAATAGACATTTATTATGCCTGTTTTTTGGACACCCTTTTTTCTTACCTAGGATTTTTAGGGAAAAATTAAAAAAAATTACAATGAGGTGATTTCAATGTTGAAAGAAGGAGAATTTAGAAACCCATCTGGATGTGCAATAGCTGCAATCATAAGTAAGGACGGGAAAAGATTTAATGGAGAAAAGATTGTAGAATCAATGCGAACTATGCATGATAGATCGAATGGTCTTGGAGGAGGATTTGCAGGATATGGTATTTATCCTGAATATAAAGATTATTACGCTCTTCATATATTCTACGATAATGAGAAAGCAAAGGAAGAATGTGAACATTACATCAATAAGATGTTTGAAATTGTTTCATATTCAATTATCCCTACTAAAAAGATTGAAGCTATTAAAAATAAGCCTTTAATTTGGAGATATTTTGCAAAACCAAATTTAAATAGACTTAAAGATTCTGAACTTGATGAAGAAGAATACGTTTCAAGAATCGTATTTAAAATCAATACAGACATTGAAGGCGCATATATTTTCTCATCAGGAAAAAATATGGGCGTATTTAAGGCTGTAGGATTCCCAGAGGATGTAGGAGAATTCTTCATGCTTGATACATATGAAGGTTACATGTGGACTGCTCATGGACGTTATCCTACAAATACACCAGGATGGTGGGCAGGTTCTCATCCGTTCGCATTACTTGAGCATTCAATAGTACATAATGGTGAAATTTCATCTTATGATGCTAATAGAAGATACATGGAAATGTTTGGTTATAAATGTAATCTTCAAACAGATACTGAGGTTATGTGCTATATTATTGATTATCTTCTTAGAAAAGAACACTTAACTCTTGAAGAGGTTGCGTCAGTTATGGCTGCGCCATTCTGGGATGAAATCGATAAAATGGAGCCTGAATTAAAAGAAAAATATACTTTTTTAAGAAACACATATTCATCACTTCTTGTAACAGGTCCTTTCTCTATTATTGTAGGATTTAAAGATGGATTAATGGCTTTAAACGATAGACTTAAACTACGTAGTTTAGTTGTTGGTTATAAAGATGATATGGTTTATTTTGGTTCAGAGGAATGTGCTATTAGATCAATGGAACCAAATCTTGATAGTGTTTATTCACCACGTGGTGGAGAACCTGTCATTGTAACACTTAATAAGGAGGTTAGATAATATGAATGAGGGTTTTATCTATCCTGAATTTGAAATATATCGTAATAATTTAAAATGTACAAATTGTAGAGCATGTGAAAAACAATGCTCATACGGAGTACATAAATATGATGAAGATTTAAAAATGATGATTGCGGACAATACAAAATGTGTTGATTGTCAACGCTGTGTATCTATTTGTCCTACAAAAGCACTTCAAATTGGTAGAACAGTAAATCACATGAGAGATAATGCGAATTATACTGAAAGTGCTATTCATGAAATTTATAAGCAAGCTGAAACAGGTGGAGTTTTATTATCATCAATGGGAAATCCTAATAAAACTAAGAACTATTTTGATCATATGCTTATAAACGCATCTCAAGTTACAAATCCACCTATAGATTCTCTTCGTGAACCAATGGAAACAAGAGTATTCTTAGGAAAGAAAGATAACAATATCAAAAGAGATGAAAATAATAAATTAATTACTAAAATGGATCCTCAATTAAAACTTGAAACACCAATTATGTTTGCAGGTATGAGTTATGGAGCTATTTCTTTAAATGCTCATAAAGCATTAGCTGAAGCAGCTAAGAATTTAGGAACATTTTATAATACAGGTGAAGGTGGACTTCACGAAGATTTAAAAGGTTATACTGATAATACTATAGTACAAGTAGCTTCAGGAAGATTTGGAGTTTATAAAGACTTCTTATATGGTGGAGCTGCGATTGAAATTAAAATGGGACAAGGAGCAAAACCAGGAGTTGGTGGACATTTACCTGGTACTAAGACAATAGGTGATGTATCAAGAACACGTATGATACCAGAAGGTTCAGATGCAATTTCACCAGCACCACACCATGACATATATTCAATTGAGGACTTACGTCAACTTGTATATTCATTAAAAGAAGCTACAAACTATACAAGACCTATTATTGTAAAAGTTGCGGCTGTACATAATATATCTGCGATCGCTTCAGGTATCGCAAGATCAGGAGCTGATATTATTGCGATTGATGGATATAAAGGTGGAACAGGTGCAGCACCTACAAGAATTAGAGATAATGTAGGAATTCCTATTGAATTAGCACTTGCGTCAGTTGATCAAAGATTAAGAGACGAAGGAATTAGAGGTAATGTTTCTATAGTTGTTTCAGGAAGTATTAGAAACAGTGCAGATGTTCTTAAAGCAATCGCTTTAGGTGCAGATGCAGTATATATTGGAACATCAGCCCTACTTGCTTTAGGATGTCATTTATGTAGAGACTGTAAGAGTGGTAAGTGTAATTGGGGAATTGCGACTCAAAATGCTGATTTAGCTAAGAGACTAAATCCAAAAATTGGAGCCCAAAGACTTGAGAATTTAGTAACAGCGTGGACACGTGAAATCAAAGAAATGCTTGGAGGAATGGGTATAAACTCTATTGAAGCATTAAAAGGTAATAGATTAATGCTTAGAGGATATGACTTATCCGATGCAGAACTTAGAATTCTTGGAATCAAGCATGCAGGAGAGTGATAATATGATAGATGCAAAAGATTTAACATTTGATAAACTTAATGAACTTGTGCGTAACACAAGCGATAAAGAAATAGAAATAACAAATATTTTAGGACATAGATATATTGCGGCATCTTCAGAAGGAGTTCACTTTATCCTAAACGGAACTATTGGAAATGCTTGTGGATGTTATCTAAATGGTTCTATTATTGATATATATGGAAACACATCAGACGCATTAGGAGACACTATGAATGATGGTGAAATAATTGTTCATGGACATGCAGGTGATACTGTAGGTTATGCAATGCGTGGTGGAGAAATTTATATCGATGGAGATGTTGGATATAGAACAGGAATTCATATGAAAAGTTACCTTGATAAGATACCTGTAATAGTTGCAGGTGGTGCAGCTGGAGATTTTTTAGGTGAATATCAAGCCGGTGGTGTTATAATTATATTGAATAAGGATAACAAACAAAAAGCAATTGGTGAATATGCAGCTACAGGAATGCATGGAGGAGTAATGTACATTAGAGGTAATGTTTCTGATTACAACTTCCCTTCACAAGTAGTAGCCCAAGAAGCCTCAGATGAAGATCTTCAAGAAATTGATAAATATCTTACAAAATATGAAAAGTATTTTAATACAGATATATCTAATCTAAAAAAGGAGAAATTTATAAAGGTTTTACCTAATTCAAAAAATCCTTATAAGCAACTTTATTGTGGAAATTAGGAGGATCTATTTATGATAGACATAAGTACAATTTTAGAATACGTTCAAGATGATGATGTAAAATTTATAAGACTTCAATTCGTTGATGTATTTGGTAATCAAAAAAACATTTCAATAATGCCATCCGAATTAGAAAGAGCATTTGAATTTGGAGTATCTATTGATGCATGGGCAATCAAAGGATTCAAGGGTGAAGAGAAAAGTGATTTATTACTTTTCCCTAACCCTGAAACAATTGCGATTCTTCCATGGAGACCAAGAGAGGGTAGAGTTATTCGTATGATCTGCGATATTAAAAATCCAGATGGTACGCCTTTTGAGGTTGATACAAGAGAATTATTGAAACGCGCTGTAGAATATGCTAAAGAAAATGGCGTATCTTTTGGCTTTGGTTCAGAAATGGAATTTTATTTATTTAAAGAAGATATAGATGGAAATCCTACAAACACACCATACGATAGTGCAATGTATATGGATGTTGCGCCAGATGATAAAGGTGAAAATATAAGACGTGAAATATGTCTTGCGCTATCTGAAATGGGAATTCAACCATCAGGATCACATCATGAAGAAGGACCTGGGCAAAATGAAATTCATTATCATTACGCAGACCCTCTTACATCAGCTGATAACGCAATAACATATAAAAATGTTGTACGTACAATCGCATCTATAAATGGTATTTATGCATCATTTGATCCATCTCCACTAGAAGGATTACCAGGAAATGGTCATCACATAAATATTTCTGTTGAATCAGAAAATAAAGACAAAGACTTTTATCATGCAATCGCAGGAATTTTAAAGCACATAAAGGAATTAACGTTATTCTTAAATCCTATCGCAAATTCTTATAAGAGATTAGGACATCATAGTGCTCCTAAATATATTGCGTATTCTTATGAAAATAGATCAGATCTTATAAGAATTCCTGCCGCAAAAGGTGAATTTAAAAGATTTGAACTTCGTTCATCAGATTGCACATGCAATCCATATATTGCGTTTAGTTTATTAATTTATGCAATGATGGATGGAATTTTAAATAAACTTGAACCAGGTAATCCATTAAATCTAAATTTATTTGAAGCAGATGATGAAGTATTGAAGAATCTAGATAAACTTCCTAACAATATTGAGGAAGCTAGAGAAATAGCTAGAAATTCAGAATTTGTAAAAGCACATTTAGGAGAAAGAATCCTAGAATCATTTCTAAAATAGAATATTAAAAGGAGTTGAGTAGGCATGAAATATAAAATGCTTATAGTTTCAAGTAATGACAAATTTAATAAGTTATTAAAAAGCCTATTCAATGAAGATTATGAAATAACATTTGCGGATAGCGAAAATCTAGGTGGAAGATTATTAAATGAGAGAGAATTTAATTTCTTAATAATCAATTCTATGTTACCTGATGGTAATGGATATAATTTAGCTATTGATAATGCGAAAAAAGGGCCTACAATAATATTTGTAAGTCAAATGTACTACGATAATGTGTATTATAAATTCGCAAACTATGGTGTTATAACTATATCTAAACCAACAAAGGCAGATGTAGTTGTTCAAGCAGTTAGAATGCTTGAAACCGCAAGTGGAAATATGGTAAAGAATAAAGAGAAACCACTAGCCGTTAAGCTAGAAGAAAGTAAAAAGGTTAATCTTGCAAAAATGTTACTTATATCTAAAGAAGGTATGAGTGAGGATGATGCCCATAAATACATAGTACGTAGGGCAATGGATTTAAGAGTTGCTAAAGTAGATATTGCAATAGAAATAATAAATAAATATCACAAGGAGGCTTAATAAAAAAATGAAATATATATTTGTTACAGGTGGGGTTGTATCAGGACTTGGAAAAGGTATTACAGCCGCATCTTTAGGAAGACTTTTAAAATCAAGAGGACTTAAAGTAATAAGCCAAAAGCTAGATCCATACATCAATGTAGATCCAGGTACTATGTCTCCATATCAACATGGAGAAGTATATGTTACAGAAGATGGTGCGGAAACAGACTTAGACTTAGGACATTATGAAAGATTTATTGATGAAAATTTAAATAAATATTCAAACCTTACAACAGGTAAAGTTTTCCAAAATGTTATAACTAAAGAAAGAAATGGTGAGTATTTAGGACATACTGTGCAATACATCCCCAATATCACTAATGAAATAAAGAGCTTTATCTATAAAATTGGACAAAAGAGTGAAGCTGATATCGTTATAACTGAAATAGGTGGTACAGTAGGTGATATTGAATCTGAACCATACCTAGAAGCTATTCGTGAGGTTGGACGTGAAGTAGGACTTGATAATGTATGTTATATTCACGTAACACTAGTACCTTACCTAAAAGCTTCAGAAGAACATAAATCAAAACCTACACAACACTCAGTAAAAGAATTAAGAGGAAGAGGAATTAATCCAAATATCATAGTTCTTCGTTCAGACGAAGAAATATTTGATAAATCAGTATTCAGTAAAATCGCTGGATTCTGCGATGTTCCAAGAGATTGTGTAATTGAAAACACAACACTTCCAAATCTTTATGAAGCACCATTAATGTTAGAAAAACAAAATTTATCAAAAATAGTTCTTCGTACATTACATATGGATGCAAAAGAAGCTGATTTAACTGAATGGAATAAATTAGTTGATACAATTCATAACCTTAAGAAAACTGTTAATATTGCGCTTGTAGGTAAATATACAGCATTCCATGATGCATACTTATCAGTTGCAGAAGCATTAAGACATGCAGGATACGCAAATGGCGCAAGTGTTAAAATTGATTGGATTGATAGTGATACAATCACTCCAAACACAGTTGATGAAATATTAAAAAATGCCGATGGTATTTTAGTTCCAGGTGGATTTGGAGATAGAGGAATTGAGGGTATGATACTTGCATGTAAATATGCAAGAGAAAACAATGTTCCATATCTTGGAATTTGTCTTGGTATGCAAATCGCATGTATTGAATTTGCACGTCATGTGCTTGGATATGCAGATGCGACATCCCATGAATTTAATCCAACATCAGAACACCAAGTAATTGGTTTTGTGGATGGTCAATCTGATACTATAGCTAAAGGTGGAACACTTCGTTTAGGTGCTTACCCTTGTAATTTATTAGAAGGATCTCTTATTTCAAAACTTTATGGTGAAACATATATCTCTGAACGTCATAGACATAGATATGAGTTCAACAATGATTATAAGAAAGAATATATAGAAGCAGGACTTACACTTTGTGGAGTATCACCTGATGATACCCTTGTTGAAGCTGTTGAAAATGATAAATGTAAATTCTTTATTGGAGTACAATATCATCCTGAATTCAAATCAAGACCTAATAAAGCACATCCATTATTCTATGGATTTATAAAAGCTTCCTTGGAGGATTAAAAATGATAAAATTTACGAAGATGCAAGGTTGTGGAAACGACTATATTTATATAAACCAAATTGAAAAAGAAGTAAAACATATTAAAGAACTATCAATTGAAATGTCAAAAAGACATTTCTCTGTAGGATCTGACGGAATTATTACTATTGATAAATCAAAAACTTGTGATTTTAAAATGAGAATATTCAATGCAGATGGTTCTGAAGGTAATATGTGTGGAAATGGTATAAGATGTGTTGGTAAGTATGTTTATGAAAACAAACTTACTGATAAAACACATTTTACAGTTGAAACTAAATCTGGAGTAAAAACATTAGACTTACATGTCTTAGAGAATGGTACTGTTGATTTAGTGTCAGTAGACATGGGTAAAGCTATGTTTAATCCTGAAATAATACCTGTATACTCTAAGACTGAAATTATTGATAAAGAAATAGAAGTATTAGGTAAGAAATATAATGCGACTGCAGTTTCTATGGGTAACCCACATCAAGTAATATTTATGGATGAAATTGATTCATTAGATCTTGTAAGTATGGGACCATCATTTGAAAATCATCCTCTTTTCCCTGAAAGAGTAAATACTGAATTCGTAGAAGTATTAGGTAAGAATCATTTTAAAATGAGAGTGTATGAAAGGGGTTCAGCTGAAACTTATGCATGTGGTACAGGAGCTTGTGCTGTAGCCTCTGTTGCATGTAGACTTGGAAAAGCTTCTTTCGATAAGAAAATAGCAGTAGATTTAATAGGTGGAACGCTATATATAACAGTTAAACCAGATTGGACTGTAATTATGGAAGGTCCTGCAAAGAAAATATATGATGGAGTGTACTATGAAGATTAAATTAAACGAAAACTTTAAAAACTTATCAGAATCATATCTATTCTCAACAATTAATAAAAAAGTTCAATTATATAAAGAACAAAATCCAAATGCGCCAATCATCAAAATGGGAATCGGAGATGTAACACTTCCTCTTCCTAAAATTGTTCTAGACGCAATGGTAAAAGCTACAAATGAAATGGGAGATATGAAGACATTTAGAGGATATCCACCTGAGTGGGGATATTCATTTACAAAACAAGCTGTAATCAAATATTATGCAAGATATGGTATTTCACTTGTAGAAGATGATGTTTTCATCTCTGACGGAGCTAAAACTGATGTTTCAAACATTTTAGATATCTTCGGACAAAATGATGTATATATTTCATCTCCAGTATATCCTGTATATATTGATTCAAATACAATGAATGGAAATAATATCCACATTATTTATGGAACAAAAGAAAATGGATTCTTACCTACTCCTGCAGGATTAGATGAAAATCCAAAACTTATCTACATTTGTTCTCCAAACAACCCAACAGGAGCTTCATATACTCATGATGGGCTAAAAGAATGGGTAGATTATGCAAATAAGACAGGATCTTTAATTATATTTGATTCAGCTTATGAAGCGTTCATTGAAGATTCTAATATTCCACATTCTATTTTTGAAATAGAAGGAGCTAGAGAATGTGCAATTGAAATTGGTTCACTTTCTAAGAGTTGTGGATTTACAGGTATTAGATGTGGATACACATTAATTCCTGCTGAATTAGAAATCAATAAGATTTGGAGAAGACGTGAAGCTACAAAGTTCAACGGAGTTTCATATATTACACAACGTGCCGCAGAAGCAGCTCTTTCTGAGGAAGGAATTAAAGCTTGTCAAGAAAATATAGCATACTACAAGCGTAATGCGAAAGTATTAGCTGAATGTTTTGATGAACTTAATATCTTCTATACAGGAGGACATAATAGCCCATACATTTGGTTAAAGTGCCCTAATGATATGGCTTCTTGGGATTTCTTTGATTACCTATTAAAAGAAGCTAACGTAATAGGAACACCTGGTGAAGGATTTGGTGGAGAAGGATATTTTAGATTAACATCTTTCAATACTTATGAAAATACACTAGAAGCTGTAGAAAGAATTAAAAAATTATTAAAGAAGTAAATTATTAAGCATTAGTCTTTATTAAGGCTAGTGCTTTTTATTTTTAACTAGACAATTATTTATTAAGTGCTAGAATATCATTGGTTTAGTTAAGGAATTTTAGTATGAAACAAAAAAATATAAATATGTTAGAAGGGTCACTTTGGAAGAATATATTCTTCTTTGCGATTCCATTAATTTTAATAGGAGTATTAGAACAACTATTTAATGCGGCAGATGTCGCAGTAGTTGGACGTTTTTCTGGGGATAGAGGAACAAATGCTATGGCAGCTGTTGGCGCATCTGCGTCAATTATAGGGCTTTTAGTATCAACATTTATAGCGGTATCTTTAGGTTGTAATGTAGTAGTTGCGCAAGCACTTGGTGCTAAAGATTATGATGCAGTAAAAAAATGTGTTCACACATCAATTTTAACATCCCTTGCGTTTGGTATTATGATTTTCTTTGTAGGATTTTTTCTAGCAGACCCTATATTTAAAACCCAAAATATACCAGATGAAGTATATGATATGACAATTACATATTTTAAAATATATTGTATAGGTGTACCATTTATACTCCTTTATAACTTTTTAGCAGCTATTTATAGAGGCGTTGGAAACACTAAAACACCTCTTATAGTATTACTAGTATCTGGTGTATTAAACTTATGTTTAAACCTACTTTTTGTTATAGTATTTGATTTAGATGTAGAAGGAGTCGCAATATCAACTACTATATCAAATGCAGTATCATCTATAATATTGTTAATCCTTTTATTTTTCAACAAAGGGTGTGTTAAGGTATCTTTTAAGGACTTAAAAATAAATTTTCATACCTTAAAGAAAATCCTTCACATAGGAATACCAGCAGGAGTTGGTAGTGCTGTATTTTGTATCGCAAATATTGTAATACAAACTAAAATAAATTCACTAGGTTCTACTATAATGGCCGCATCCTCTGCGGCATATAATGTAGAAGCTATTGTATCATATGTGTTTGCAGGATTTAGCCAAGCCGCAACTACATTTGTAGGACAAAACTTTGGTGCACAAAACATAAAAAGATGTAAGAAAACATTGTATGTAGCACTTACAGAAGGTATAATCGCAATGGCTATTGCGGATGTGTTTATATATTTATTTGGTAAACAAATATTATTGTTGTTTAATGGGGACAAAGATGTTATCAAATATGGATATTTAAGATTATTGTTTATATGTACATCATATATATTCACATTAATGTATGAAGTATTTGCAGGATATATGAGAGGATTTGGAATATCAATCCTCCCATCAATACTTACAATTATAGGAATATGTGGTGTGAGACTTACTTGGATATACACAGTATTTCCTAAGCATAAAACATTTAAAACAATACTAGCAGCATACCCTATATCACTTTCAACTACAGCCATACTGTTGTTTATATTGCTTGTGGTGCTAAGACCTGCTAAAAAATATGAATAGACAAAAACTTTTACATGTGTTAAAATTAGATTAAGAAAAAACCTTGCCTCCTATGATGTAGAATCATTTATAGGGAGGTAAGTTAATAATTTACATCCACGTCGGATCTTGATTTTTTATCGAGGTCCTTTTTTTCACATGGACCTAAATAGGAGGTAATTTATGAAAAACAAAAAATTATTATTTTTAATATCAGGTATATTAGTAGTACTTGTAGTAATTTTATCAGTATCTCTTGCGACTTGTCATCATGATAAAGATAATAACGATTCAACACCAACTCATACGCATACATATGACACCATGTGGAGTAAGAATGAAACAAAACACTGGCATGCGGCAACTTGTGGTGATGATAGAAAGAGTGATGAAGCAGATCACACTTATGGTGATGCTTTAGAAACTGCTGATGGTAAAACTAGACAAACATGTACTGTTTGTGGTTATGAAAAATTTGAAGATTCAATATATAGAGTAACTGAAGAAAAATGGAATGATCTTCTAAATAATACACATATTTATACTGCTGAAATAGAAGATACATATGACGGAACTACAACAGTAAAAACTAAATATTCTATTGAAAATGCAGTATTAATAGACACCGTTGATACTTCTAAAGAACTATTTCAAAAAGATGGAGATAGTTATTATGCTTATACTTTAACTTATGGTGATACAGCATGGACTAAAGAAGAAGTTAGTGATAAAGATTTTTATGGAAACTATTATAATCAGTTAGAAGAACTTGTAGATCAATTCTCTAAATTCACTTATGATTTAGCTACACATAAATATAGTGTAGAAACTTTAGAAATAGATGAACAATTAGTATATAATAATGTTTCAATTGGATTTGAAAATGGAAAAATCACAAGTGCTGATTTCACTATAACAAATCCAAAGATTGCAGGATATTCATTGAAGATGCATTATAAGGATTTTAATGAAACAAATGTTCAAATTCCTACAAACATTGAAAGTAAAGAATGGAATAATGCGTTTAGTGATAGTACTATGGCTAATTTTACTTTTACAGCTACAATAGGAAACAAGACATACAAATTATTACATCAAAGTTCTATTTCTTCTTTATTAGAAACTTATGAAGGAACAACATACCAATGTGGAAGAATGGATTATTTATCTGGTGATACAGTTCGATTTTACAATTTAGACGCTACTAAATACATCAACCTCGACACTCTTCGCGCTAACACTAAGAGTTATAGTGCCTTATCTGATGAAGATAAAACAAGACTTGATTTCATTATAACTTATAAATATTTATGCCCTGATTTAAAAGACTATTATAGTAAATTTACTTATGATACTGATAAAGGAGCGTTTGTTTTCAATGTAGTAGCAGGAGAAAATGAAATCCAAACTACTTATACATATAATACTACAGTCAATATTATTAAAGCAGAAGTAAAAATTGAAAATGACCGCCTACAATCTATCGCTTTATATACATCAGGTAGTGAAGATGGAATTACATTTACATTTACTAATTATGGTTCAACATATATTACAATAAAATAGTTGTATAGTCTAAAAATATACTAAAATAATATTAAGCCTACAAGTTTCAATACTTGTGGGCTTTTTAAATATTATTCGATATAATTCATCTAAGTTTGATTGTTTATATGATTGTTGATTGAACAGTTGACAAACTATTCAACTAATGCTAGTATACAAATAGAGGTGATCCTATTGAATTTAGAATACATAAAAGATATGCTTCCAAGTGAAGAAGAAATTCTTAAGTTAACTAATTTGTTTAAAGTTTTAGGTGATAGTACTAGAGCTAAAATATTATACACAATTAAAGGTAAAGAATTATGCGTATCTGAAATATGTGAGTGCGTAGGGATGAATAAAAGCGCTGTATCTCATCAACTTCGTACATTAAAGGACGCAAAGCTTGTTAAAGGTAGAAAAGATGGTAAAGAAGTTTATTATTCATTTGATGATGAACATATAGAAACTATATTTAATACCGCAATAGAACACATAGAAGAGAAAGATTAAAAGGTGATATAAAATGGTAAAAACATATAAAATTGAAGTGGATTGTGCAAACTGTGCATTAAAGTGTCAAGAAGCTATTTCTAAACTAGAATTTATTAATAAATGTGAAATTAACTTCATGACTCAAAAGATGATGCTTGATGGTGAAGATTTAGATGCTAATTTAAAAAAGGTTTTAAAAGCCGCAAGAAAAGTAGAACCTGATTTTGAAATAGAAGAATAATATATGGTGCATTACGCACCATATAATAATGTTTAATAGTTGAACGAACATTCAACTATGGAGGTATATATGACAAAGAAACAAAAGAAGAATTTAAAAAGAATAATAATCGCATTAATAATGTTTTTTCTAGTATTAATTATAGATTTAGTATTAAAATATGCTTTTGATAAAGAAAACGGAATAGCATCTCTTATAGATAATAAATATGGATGGTTACTTACATTTGCTCTATATTTTGTAATATATATTTATATAGGACATGATGTATTAAGAAAATCAGCTCATAACATAAGAAATGGACAAGTATTTGATGAAAACTTCTTAATGGCTTTCGCAACAATAGGTGCATTTGGGCTTGGTATTTATACTGGTATTAAAACATCAGATCCTGAAGGATTTGATGAAGCATGTGCCGTACTTTTGTTTTACCAAGTAGGTGAATGGTTTCAAGCATATGCAGTATCTAAATCAAGAAAAGATATTACATCTTTAATGGATATTAAACCAATGTACGCAAACATTAAGGATTCTCTTGGTAGTATTAAAGAAGTAAGTCCTGAAAGTGTAAAAGTAGGAGATATTATTGTAGTAAAACCAGGTGAAAAAATTGCCTTAGATGGTGTTGTAGTATCAGGAAGTGGTAATGTTGATACTAAAGCACTTACGGGTGAATCATTACCTCAAGATGTGTATGAGGGTGTTAATGTAATAAGTGGTAGTGTTAATTTAACTTCAACTATTGAAGTTAAAGTTCTAAAAGAATTTAGTGATTCAACAGTTGCTAAAATTCTAGATCTTGTTGAAAATGCATCTAACAAAAAATCTAAATCGGAAGCATTTATCACAAAATTTGCAAAATACTATACACCAATAGTTGTATTTTTAGCATTAGCCTTAGCTCTAATACCACCACTTGTAAATACTTTTATGAAAGATTATGATACGTGGTCTAAATGGATATATAGAGCACTATCATTCCTTGTTGTTTCATGTCCATGTGCTCTTGTAATATCTGTACCATTATCATTCTTTGCAGGTCTTGGTGGAGCTTCTAAGAATAAGATTTTAATTAAAGGTTCTATATATCTAGAAGAATTTAATAATGCAAATATTTTTGTATTCGATAAAACAGGTACTATTACAAAAGGAAATTTTAAAGTTAAAAATATATACCCTCAAGAAAATAAAGATGAAATATTAAGATATGCGGCTATAGCAGAAAAAGGATCAAATCATCCAATTGCTAAATCAATTTGTGCTGAATATAATAAACCTATTGTAGAAGAGTATAAAATAGAAGATGTATCAGGTAAAGGAATAATAGCTTTAGGAGAACATAATATACTTTGCGGAAACGCAAAGCTTATGCAAGCATATAATATAGAACATGAAAAATCTAATGAAATAGGTAGTATTATTTATGTTGCGCTAGATAATAAATTCTTAGGATATATTGTAATAGCTGACGAGGTAAAAGAAGAATCAAAACATACAATAGAATATTTAAATAAGTGTGGATGTAAGACAATAATGCTTACAGGAGATAATGAAGGAATAGCCTCTGATGTTGCAAAAAGTGTTGGAGTATCAACATACAAATCATCATTACTTCCTCAAGATAAAGTAGAAATAGTTAGCGATTTATTAAATAACAAAAAGAAAGATGAAAAACTATGTTTCGTAGGAGATGGAATAAATGATGCGCCAGTTATAATGGCATCAGACATCGGAATTGCGATGGGTGGTGTCGGAAGTGATGCGGCTATTGAAGCATCTGATATAGTTTTAATGCAAGATAATTTAAAATCTATAATAGTTGCGAAAAAGATTGCGAAAAAAACAATGAGAATTGTTTATGAAAATATTATATTTGCGTTAGCAGTTAAAGTATTAATTCTAATACTTTCAGCACTTGGTATCACTAATATGTGGGTTGCGGTATTTGGTGATGTTGGTGTTGCGGTATTATGCATACTAAATGCGATGAGATGTAACGTAAAAGAAATAGATAAAGATAATATAAAATAATATAGATGAAAGTAGTTACGAAAGTAGCTACTTTTTTGTATATGTATTTAAAAATTGATGTGCTATAAAAATGTGTCAAATTAATATTTTATAAAAATGTTATAAAAGTGTTATATAAATAGTGTATAATAAAGCCATAATGATAATTTTTAATTCAAAAAAATATCTTAGAGAAAGTTGAAAAAAGGTGATACAGATGAATAAAGAAACAATTCATAGAATAAAAAAATTCGCAAAAGATAGAGATTGGGATAAGTTTCATACGCCATCTAATCTTGCAAAATCTATTAGCATTGAAGCTAGTGAATTATTAGAATGTTTTCAATGGACAGATACTTTTGATAGTATTGATGATGTAAAAGAAGAATTAGCTGATGTTCTAATATATTGTAGGTATCTAGTTGATAAATTAGGATTAGATGAAGATCAAATAGTAAATGATAAAATCGATAAAAACGAATTAAAATATCCTATTGAAAAATCTAAGGGAAAGAGAGATAAGTATACAAAATTATGATAATTTATAATGATTCATTAAAAGATTTTAGAGAACATGTAACTTTAAATATGATGCAAGACTTGCTTGTTAATTCCTTAAGAGAAAAAGGAATAAGTGGTGGGTCACAAAGTGAGATAAATTCATGGAATAACTCACTTCATTTTATGAAGGATGTTTTAGAAGATAACTATTTTGATGCAGATTGCCAAGTTGCAATTGAATACAATATCCCTCAAACATCTAAAAGAGTAGATTTTATGATTATGGGTAATGATGATAATGTGGATCATGTTGTTATTGTAGAACTAAAACAATGGGCAAAAGTAGAAAAAGTAGATGACAATTGTGATCATTCTATAATGTCTGATTTAAGAAAACATGAACCAGTAGCTCATCCATCGTATCAAGCATATTCGTATAAACGATTAATATTAGATTATTGTGATGATAAGATTGTTAGTGAGAATACATTAAAGCCTTGTGCATATCTACACAATATGTCAGAAGATTTTAGACCTATTATAGAAGATGATTTATATAAGGAATGGACAACTGAAGCACCAGTGTTTTTACAAAAAGACGTTTTAAAAATGCGTAGTTTTATTAAAAAATATGTTCATAAAAAAGCAATCGATGGCAGCTTGTTATATAAAATAGAAGAAGGCAGATTAAAACCCACAAAATCTTTACAAGATGCATTAGATTCAATGCTTTGTGGAAATGAAGAATTTTACATGATTGATGAACAAGTTGTTGCGTATGATAAAATTATGAAAGCTATAAAAGAATCTAGTAAAGATAACAACAAACATGTAATCATTATTACAGGAGGGCCTGGAACTGGTAAATCAGTTCTAGCAATAAATGTTTTAGCTAGATGTATTATTGATTTAGGTTTAAACGCAACATATATTACAAAAAATATGGCACCAAGAAAATGTTACACTAAACTCCTTTCAAAAGGTAATGCAAAAAAAGCAATCAGTCTTGATAAAGCAATTCAATCTCCACATAACCTACCTAAAACCATAAATAACGGGATTGATGTAGGAATATATGATGAAGCACATCGTATGCAAAAGAAACCATATATGTATGCGGGTGATGATATGTTAAGGGATGCGATTAAAGCATCAAAAGTATCAGTATTCTTTGTTGATGAAGACCAAAGAATCACAACAAAAGATATATATGATGTTGATACCATAATAGAATACTCTAAACAAGAAAATGCGATTGTGCATAAACCTTATGAATTAGTATCACAGTTTAGATGTGATGGTAGTGATGGTTATATTTCATTTGTTAATAATTTGTTAGAGATAAAACAAACGGCTAATTATAATTTTGAATTTAATAAACTCGATGTTAAAATTTTCATAGATCCTAATAAGATGCGTGATGAATTAAGAGAATTAAACAAAATTAATAATAAAACTAGAATGATTGCAGGGTATTGTTATGACTGGAATGTAAAAAATAAAAAAGGAGATTGGGATATAATTTTAGAAAATGGATTTAAAGCTAAATGGAATCTTGAAAAAGATGATTATTGGGCGGTCAATCCTGAATCTTTTGAAGAAGTAGGTTGTATACATACATGTCAAGGAATGGAATTTGATTATGTTGGAGTAATTATCGGTAAAGATTTATATTACAAAGATGGCCATGTTTTAACTAATAGAAATGCTGTATCAAAAGATGACAAATCAAGTGGTATTAGGCTTAAAAATACAAGTGATGAATTAGCTGATAAATTAATTAGACGAACATATAAAGTTTTACTTACGAGAGGTTTAAAAGGATGTTATATCTATTGTGAAGATGAAGCACTAAGAGAATATCTTATGACTAGAATTTCTAAGAGTATAATACAATAAATA
>CAVCDW010000042.1:0-16156 GCA_963601055.1 Elusimicrobiaceae bacterium | reverse complement strand
GATAATAATAGCTTCAAATGAAAATATATAGTCCAATACTTTATCTAAAAATTTAATCATTTTCTACCTCCTCCAAATTCTTAAGTGTTTTAAGAGATTGAGGTATTAAATCTTTATTAAATATTCTTGATAAAACATTTAAAACTTCATTTTTATTATTTAAATATGAATCAGATTTTAAGATTTGAGGCACAATTCTTCCTCTTAAAATAATATCTATTATTTCATTATCTTCTAAACCTGCAAGATTTAATAAAATATATAATTTATCGATATCTATTGTTGTTCTATTAGATAATAAATTATCCTTTGAGAAATTAATTAATGACGCAAGTTCATCAAATTTCTTAAAGTATTCTTCTTTTAAATATAATTTATTTTGATATTCATTAATCATATTCTTATATGAACTTATATTTAATTTATTAAATTTTTTATCATATAAATTAATTTCAGATTTAGCAAATGATAAATCAACAGTAAATGAATTATCATCTTCCTTAGATAAATCTTTATTATTAATAATAAAGAATGAATTCTTTGTAAGTGGTAGCTTTTCAAGAGAAATTGTGACATTTATATTTATATTCATTTCATTTTGTTTAACAAAAGGAATTAATATAGAATCAATTTTTTCATCTGTTGAGTTTTCTACATACATAAAATTAATTTTATCTTTATCACTAGCACAATCTTTAATAAACTGTGATAGTACTCTATCACTATCAATAGTTGCGTCCGCAAAATTATTTAATGATGCTAAATCTAAAATATTCTCTTTGTTTAAGAAGAACTCCATTAAAGCTTTCATGAATTCTTTTAATAAAAGATCATCATTTGTATTAACATAAATTATTCTTGTTACAGATAATGCTGATAATAATGTTTTAATACTATTTAATGAAGTAGTAATCCCTTTAGATAATATATATTTATGTAAGTTTTCACATAAAATTTCAATGTTTAAGTCTTCAGCATTAAGAATTGCGTTAAACTCTTCTGCCTCATCTTCAAAATTAGGTTTTGAAGTATCTTCTTCTAAAACACTTATTTCTTTTACATCATATGTTTTATTTTCAATATCATCCATCGAAATATCTTTAATAGCGTTAATTGCGTTGTTATTATTTGGTGTTGTAGTTTCTTTTACTTCAACTTCATCATCACTATTCTTTTTTACAATCACAGATTCCTTTTTATGTTCTACTGGCTTTTTAAAGATAATGTCAGATTCCTTTTTAATAACCTTCATATCTTTAATAATATCTTCCATTAATTTGTTTTCGTCTTTATTTTTTCTTTTATTTTTAATAAATAATCTTAAAAGATATATAGATAAAAGAAGTAAAAAAGAAACAAATAAGATCATATATAAAATAAATAAGCCATTATTATTCTTATATATAATTGAAAGTATTAAGAATAAAATTGAAATATATAAAAATGCACAAGATATTGTGATGTGTTTAAACTTTTTATTTTTAATATCAATAGTAGTTAAAGATTCACTATTTGATAAGAAGAAATCGGAATCATCTTTCGATTCAGCAACTTCTTTTTGATTAAAATCAATCTTAGTTTCATCTAATATATTTTGTCCATCAGTAAGTTTGAAATTATAAGAACCACCATTAATAATGTATACATGTTTTGAAAAATCATATTTATATAATCTATTAAATTTAATGTTTTGATAAATTCGTTTAACTTCATGTGGTTTTAAGTATACTCTTACATAACTTATAACATCACATAGGTCATCATTAAGACTTAAGAAAAAGACTTCTGATATTTTTTTATTAGTTTCATTTTTTGCGACGAATTCAAAGTGATCATCAAATACTTCAAATGATGAAACATTAATTTTATCATAGGTAAGACCATGAAGTGGAGAATATATATATGATGATTCATCATCTAAATCTAATTCTTTATCTACTGCTTTTACATAATTCAAACATTTTCCTGAAGGATTAAAATTACCCTTTAAAATTTCAAATGTATTTACACCATACGCTTGTCTTGTAGGAACTTCAATTACAGCATTCGAATAGTTTAAAATATTTTCATCACATACACGTCCTAAAACAACACTTATTATTTTACGTTCTTGATTATACAATGTTTCTAGAAGCTTAAATTGTCTCTCATCAAGTGTATGTTTTTCATTATCGCAAGAAAGGTATAATACGGCAATACTAGATGCAGTTTTAGCTACGGCATCATCAATTAAAATTTCTGGTGTATTTATTTCTTCATAAGAATATCCATGAAGGAAATAATCACATTTTAATCCATAGTTTGAAGCCAGAACTCTAACATCAAATCCATTAGATATAGCTTCTTCTCCAATAAGTGTAAAATTATCTTCTTCTTTAAGAGGTAATATTCCATCATTTTTATACATTATTGTTTGTTCAGGGTAAAAATCATAAGTAATATTTTGATATTCAGTTTGATTTTCTTCATCAACCCTATCAATTTTTTCCAAAATAACATCAATTGCGTCATTAAGTTTTTCTTCATCTAGAATTTTACCATTTGATAATAGTAAATTAAATTCTTCTTCACTAATAAATCCACTTCTTTTTTGATTAACAGATTCTTTAAAATTTTTAAGTCTTTGAAGAATTTCAGATGCTACTTCTTCATTTGTAAATACAAGCGAATATCCATTATTAATACATTTACAAATAGTATCAGGATTTGTTTGTGAAATAATAAGAATTGGCTTTTCTTTTGAATTTTGATATATAAAATCTTTATCTATATAATTTTTTGTGATTACGTAGTTTACATTACATTCTTTTAATATTTCAATTTCATTTCTTAAATAATATTCTTTATCAATTTCATGTTCTACATAACTTAATTCTAATGCTTGTTCAATATGTTTTTTATTTAATGAATTAAAACAAATCTTAAAATAAGAATTATTAATGTAATCAATGCTAGATAATTTTTGTTTTTGATTATTAATGTCAAAAACATATATACAATTATTGTTATTAAAATTATTTAATACGAATGATTCAAATATTTTATTATCTAAAGATGCGGCACAAGCAAAAATAGATGAATCAATGAAAGATTCATCATAATAAAATTCTTTTGTATAAATATTAGTACCATCAATCTTTTTTTGTGAATTGGATGTTCTAATTACTAAATCTAATTTTTGAGTGTTTGAAAGTTTATCAATAATGCTTTTGTATTTTTGCATAACTTAACTCCCCCCTATTTTTTACTATTATTTTATCATTGTAAGCCTTTTTAAAAAAGACTTTTTTCTAATTAGTGTCATTTTATTTAAAAAAATAAATATAAAACGGCATAAAAACAAATTTTATGCCAAATATTTTATAATCCTTGGTAAATTCCAGTCACAGACAAAATAATTCCTAGAATCATTTGAATTACAAAACCAAAAATAGCACCTTGTTTAGTCTTCTTTTTATACCCTGCAAGAAGCGCAATTAAAAGACCAATTATACCTAAGAAAAAGCCAAGACAAAATCCACCAACAAGATTTCCTTCTTGGTCAGATGTATTATCACGATTATTATTTTGATTATAACCATTTACATTTGAATACCTTATATTATTGTTTGACGTAGATGTCACAAACTCATTACCGCAGTTATGACAAAATTTTTCTTGATCTTCACACATAGCGTGACATTTATTACATTCTTTCATTAATTATCTCCTTCAATTTTTTTAATTATTATTGGAATATATTTTATAATTTTAGATATCGTAAGCGTACGCTCACTTTCGTCAAGTGTCGCAAGTTCAGCTGAAGAGCCTAAAATGTATGATCCTAGTGCAGTATGCAAAACATCACATACTTTTTCACTAGCCATAATTCCACAAAGTATTCCACTTAATGCATCTCCACTTCCACCTTTTGCTAAAGATGTATTACCAAAACATGATATAAAAGTTTTTAGCCCATCAGAAATTACTGTAGAAGTACCTTTTAATAATATAATTAAATTATACTTTTTTGCGTACTCTTTTGCAAGAACTATAGGATCTACTAGTATTTCTTTTACACTATAGCCTGATAACCGTGAAAATTCTTTAGGATGTGGTGTTATGATAATATTTGCTTTATGGTTATTAAATATATTATCACCATATTTAGAAATTGTGTTTAACGCATCCGCATCTATAATTAAAGTTTTATCATAGTTATGAATTAAATAATCAAGTGTTTTATATAATTCACTTGATATTCCCATACCCATACCAATAGAAATTGCGTCTGATTTATGTATTATATCATCTAATTCTTCCCTATTATATTTAATAAAACCATTATCACTAGATAATCTTTCAACAATTGTTTCAGGATATCTTAATGCATATATGTTATAAAGATCAGATGGTACATAAAGTCTTTGATATCCAACACCCATCATAAAAGAAATAATTGCATTATAAGATATTAAAGAAGCTCCAGGATAATCGAGGCTTCCCGCAATAATACTTCCTTTACCAAAAGTATTCTTATTAGAATTTCTTTCTCTTTTCTTTAAAATATTTTTGAAATCATCATCTTCTAAAATATTAAAAACTTCTGCAGGTTCATTAAGTCCTATTTTTATAGTTTCTAGTTTTTTATATGATGACAAGCCATCATTTAAAAATAGTCCTAATTTAGGATATTCAACTGTTATTGTAAGATCAGAATGTACAAAAGCTCCCAAAGAAAGTCCATTATCAGTATTTATACCTGTAGGCATATCAAGAGATACTACTTTTTTATTTTCTTTATTTAAAGAATTAATTAATTTTATATATTCTTCTTTAAGAGGTTGTAGTTGATTATTACCAAGGATTGAATCTATTACAAGATCATATTTACTATAATCTATGTTTGTTACTATATTACCATTAAATTTAACTAAATTTACTTTTGAATCTGAATTTTTAATAGATGATATTATAAAGGCATCAACATTAAAACCACAATTTATTAGATATCTTGCGCATACAAGCCCATCTCCGGCATTTCCACCGCTTCCAAGAAGTAATAGAGTAGATGTTGGAGTATATTCTTTTGATATAATATCTGCCATCTTTTTTCCAGCATCTTCCATTAAATCAATTGATTTTTTAACTTTACAAGTATCATTATCTATTCTTCTTATTTCAAGGCTTTTTAACGCAATCATCTAATCACTTTCCATTTCATATAAAATTCGTCCTAAACGAACATGTGTTGAACCCATTAAAACTGCTTCTTTGTAGTCTTCTGACATACCTAGTGAAAATTCTTTTAAATTATATTTATTACCAAGTTCTACAACTTTTTTATAAAATTCTTTTAATTCATCTTTATTCATCAGAGGCTCAGCCATAGCCATAAGTCCAACCACATCAATGTTTTTGTAGTTTTCTTTTATTTTATTTAAGAATTCTTCTAAATCCCCTACTAAAACACCATTTTTATTTGTATTAATATCCATTTTAAGTTCTACAAAGCATTTTAGTGGTTTATTGCGATATTTATTTATCATTTCACATAGTTCAAGTGAATCAAGTGAATGCAAGTAATCTATATCATTTATTATTTGTTTACATTTATTTCTTTGAAGATGACCTATAAAATGCCATGTTATATTTAAGTCAGATAAATTCTTATGTTTTCTTACAAAAGGCTCTACTCTGTTTTCACCGAAGTTTGTAATACCCATGTTGTATAAATCTTTCATTGCAGGCTCTGAAATATATTTTGTAGCCGCAACTATTACAACATCGTTTAATTCTTCTTTTAGTTTTATAATTTTTTCTTTATTGATTTTTAAATTTTCATTTTCTAAAATATACATTTTAGTCACCTAAAGATTTAAGATATTTTTTAGCATAGTATTTTGCCATATCTAAATTTTGATCTAAATAGTTACCGCATTCTTCTTTTTTAGCACCAGGTATTTCACCTTCAAAATTTAATATAAATTTAAAACAATCTATAACATCTTTTTTTACATCGCTTGCTTCTAAATTACCTTTATATATCAAATAAAATCCTGTCCTGCATCCCATTGGTCCAAAATACATTGTTTTATCTGGATGATAATTTCTAAAGTATGTTGCGGCTAAATGTTCTATCGTGTGAATTTCTGCAGTATTCATAACTGGTTCAAAATTAGGTCTTGTGACTCTAAGATCAAAAGTTGTGAAGGTAAAGTTATCCATAACATCTACTCTTGATACATAAAGTCCTGGTAATAAGGTCATATGATCAACTGTAAAACTTTTTATTTTTTCCATTATTTTATATTCTCTTTTCTTAAAATTTCAATTAATTCAAGTGGATCTTTTGAATAATAATCCGCATTTATTTCTTTTGCGATATCACGAGTAACTACAGCTCCACCGACAAAAATAGGACACATTCCATCTATTTTTTTAAGTTCATGAATAGTTTCTTTCATATTTACAACAGTTGTTGTCATTAAAGCACTAAGTCCTATCGCAAAAGGATTATATTTATTGTAGGCCGCAATTATAGTTTCTGTTGAAACATCTTTTCCAAGATCTATAACGTTATATCCATAAGATTGTAGGATAACACAAACTATATTCTTACCAATATCATGCACATCACCTTTAACAGTTGCCATAAGCATAGGTCTTGAATCAGTATTAGAACTTGGAAATTTATTTGTAATCTCTTTAAATGCTAATTTTGCAGATTCAGCTGCCATCATAAGTTGTGGTAGGTATATTTGTCCTTTGTCAAATAATACTCCTACTTCATTTAGCGTAGGAATTAATACATCATTAATCAATATCATTGGGTCTGTTGTGTTTAATAATTCCTTAGTTTTTTTAGAAACTTCATCTTTAAGTCCTAACTTAACCATATCTTTAAGGCTCATATCAGAATTAGCGCTTACTTTTATAGCATTTTCTACCATAGACATTTTATCAATATAATTTACCGAATTCTTATCGATATTATAAAATACTTTATACGCAAGTATTTGATTCATCATATCTGTATCAAGTGGATTTATAATAGGCATATTAAGACCTTTTTGCATCGCAAGAGTTAAGAATGTTCTATTTAATAGTGGTCTATTAGGAAGACCAAATGAACAGTTAGATACTCCAAGGGCAGTTCTAACACCAAGGCGTGTTGTAACAAGTTCTAAGGCATCTAAGGTTTCTTTAACTATTTCTTGTTCTGATGATGCAGTAAGAGTTAGGGTATCAATAATAATACGTTCTTTATTAATTCCATACTTTTCCCATGCATAATCTACTATTCTTTTCGCAATATTAAATCTTTCTTCTGCAGTCTTTGGTATACCATGTGAATCTAGACATAGTCCTAGAACTGTACATCCATATTTTTTAGCAATAGGAAATACTTGTTCCATTACTTCAATCTCACCATTAACAGAGTTTAGAATAGGAACACCATTTGCGTATCTAGCTCCAACTTCCATAGCTGTTTTATTTGATGAATCAATTTGGAAAGGTAGATTAATTACTTCAAGTAATTTTTCTAGAGCCATCTTCATCGTTTTAGGTTCATCAATCATTGGTACTCCAACGTTTAAATCTAATAAATCCGCTCCAGCATTTACTTGTTTAATTCCTTCTTCAATTAAATAATCAAAGTTTTCATTTATTAAAGCCTCTTTAAGTTTCTTTTTACCAGTAGGATTTAATCTTTCACCACATACTTTAACATCTTCTATGTATAAAAGGTTTGTAGAAGACGCACAAACTGTTTTATAAGGGTTTTGTGGATGATTAGATTTTAGACCTTTAAGACTTGATATAGCTTTAATAAATTCAGGGTCTGTACCACAACATCCACCAAAGATTGTAACACCTAGTTCATAGAACTTCTTATAAGCTTCTAGGAAATCAGTAAGTTTTAAATCATAAATAGTTACACCGTTATGCATTCTAGGAAGTCCACGGTTTGCTTGAACTATTACTTTAGTATGTGTTACTGCAAGTATTTTTTTAACTATTCCCATTAACTCCCATGGTCCAAGGGAACAGTTAACACCAAGCGCATCTACTCCAAGACCTTCTAAGGTGTATGTCATAATTTCAGGAGTAGTTCCTGTAAGAGTTCTTCCTGATTCATCAAATGTCATAGTCGCATAGATTAGTTTATTTTCCGAATTTTCTTTTACAGCTAAAATACAAGCTTTTAGTTCATAAAGATCACTGAATGTTTCTAAAATATAACCATCAACAAGATCTTTTGTATAAAGTACTACTTCTTTAAAACATTCATATGCTTCATCAAAAGATAGGTCACCAAGTGGTTTTAATAGTCTTCCAATAGGTCCTATATCAAACATTATTTTTTGACCTTTTGAAGCCTCACGAGCATTATTACATGCCGCAATCGCTAATTCTTTAACACTATATATAGAATCATGTAATTTTAAAGGATTTAATCCAAATGAATTACAAGTAATATAATCACATCCAGCTTCAACATAAGCTTTATGAATATCAACTATAACATCTTTTGCACTAATATTTAATTCTTCAGGAATATCACCTGCTTTAAGTCCTCTTTTTTGAAGTTCAGAACCAAAACCACCATCAAATATTTCTACATTTTGTAACATGTAATACCATCCTTTCTAAAATCACAATCAGAAAAATTTGTACAACTTGCACAAGTCTTTTTCATTGTTTTACCAATTGCGATAATTCCAACCATCGATTTTAAAGGAACCATAAGTCCACTTTGTAAAAAATTAATACCTATTTTACGAATATCTAAAAATCTAGCTATCTCCTGATTATCAAGAAATGAGGTATTAGTATACCCGGGACAAAATCTATAAGATTTTACATCATATGGTAAACTATTTTTTTCATAATCATCTGATACTTCTTCAATATATGCAGAAGCCACACAATCAAAAATTAAAGACTTAGTCATATCAGTCTTTTGATAAAAAGTAAGTCTTCTATCAACTTCGATACCAAGAGTCATCCCCACAAGCAAATATGAAGAAGCCCCATCTAAAAATTTTAAATAATTTTTGTTTAAAGTAAGAAAAGGAAGTATTTCATAATACTCCTTATAAATATATTTAAATCTTGAAATAGACTCAATTTCTTTTATACATTCATCGATTAAATCTAATGTCTTTGGATCAGGAGTTATATTTCTATACCCTAAATATTTAAAAATTAAGTCTTTATTCATCTTACTTCATTTCCTTTTCTAATACATGAGAAATCTTATCACAAATTTCTTTGGCGTTTAAATAATTATTCATAATATATAAATGTATTCCATCTACATCATTCGCAAGTAAATCAAGGATTTGCGAAACTGCATAATTAATACCTATTTCACGAATTGCTTCCTTATCATCTTTAAAACGCTCAATCATAGATCTTAATGTAAGTGGTACTGCGGCACCTGTAAGTTTTACAGTACGTTCAACACTTGATTTAGTAGTAAGTGGCATAATTCCCGGAATAATTGGAACTGTTATTCCTATTTTTCTAGCTTCACGTAAAAATCTATAAAAATAATTATTATCATAGAATACTTGAGTTATAAAGAATTCTGCTCCAGAATCTTGTTTCTTCTTTAAATTTAAAAGATCATCATAAAGTGTATCACATTCAGTATGTCCTTCAGGATAACAAGCTCCTGCAAAAGATATGTTAGAATCTTCTTCTTTAATAAAATCCATTAAATCTGTCGCATGCTTAAACTCTTTACAATATTCAATAGTTAAATCTTTAGGTTTATCTCCACGTAGGGCTAAAATATTTTCAATATTTTTTGATTTTAAATCATTTAATACATTAACAACATCTTCCTTTGAAGATGGTCCTCCGGTAAGATGGGCAAGTGGCTCAATTTGCGCAGTATTCTTTAAATAATCGGCAATAAGCGCAGTATTTTGACTAGTGTTTCCACCAGCTCCATATGTTACTGATATAAAATCTGGATTATAAGATTTTACTAAATCAATAGTTCTATATAATTTTTCTATATCTTCAATTCCACTCTTTGGTGGAAATACTTCAAAAGATAAAGTTTTCTTCTTTTTTAAAATTTCTGATATTTTCAAAATAACACCTCATTCACTAATGTAATTATATCAAAAATAAATATAATATTCTAATTTAAAATGATTATTTATTATAAAAAATGGATTGTTTTTATACACAATCCATTTAAATTATAGGAAATATTATTTTTTTATTATTTTATTTGATGTTTCATTCTTAATTTTTTGCATATCAACATCAAGTTCATAAGATAAATTAGCAGCATTTCTTAACTTTTCTTTATAAATTTCTTTATCTTCATCGCTATATTCTTTCTTATAGAATATTTGATGTTCTAATGAAGCCCATGTCTGCATCGCAATTGTACGAAGTTGAATTTCAACTTTCATAGGTTTCTTTTCATTGCTTAAGTAAATGGGAATTTCAACTATCATATGAAGTGACCTATATCCATTTGGCTTTGGATTTTTAATATAATCTTTAACTTCAAGGATTTTAAGATCATCTTGTTTTTCAATTGATGATTTAAGTACATAAATATCTTCAATAAATGAACAAATTACTCTAATACCCGCAATATCGGTTAGATTTTGTTCAATTGAATCAAGAGTTAGTGGTAATTGTTTTCTTATTATTTTATCAAGAATTGATTCAGGACTTTTAAGTCTTGATTGAATAGAATCAATAGGATTTCTATCCGACATTAAAGAAAATTGTTTATTTAAAACTTTAAACTTTGTTTCAACTTCCATTATTGCGCATTCATAGTACGCCATAAGTTGTTTAGCTCTAGTGATTTGTTTTACAAATTCTACTCTCATAGAAGGAGTAATTAATATTTCACCTTCATTTTGTTTTACATCATTTTCTTTAAGTTTTTTAGAAATACTCATTCCATCCCCAATGTCAAAGAATTCTGTTACATAATTTTCGTTAGTTTTTAAATAATCATGAAAATCATTAAGTTTTCTTACAAGACCACGAAGGGATCTAGACATATTTTCTTGATTTTTTTCAGTGAAACCATGAAAATTCATGTTATCACAGACAATAATTCCACCAACATTAAGATTTCTTTCATAGATTTCAAAAAATCTTTTATATTGACCCTTAGCTGCATCTATAAATATCATGTCAAATTTAATATCTGAAATTAAAGGATAAGCGTCTAGCGCATCTTTAAATATTAATTTAATATTATCTTTTAGACCTAACGCACTAATATTTTTTGAAGCCTCATTAAACATAACTTCATCACGTTCAATAGTGTATACAACAGCATTATTTGCATTTGCCATACGTTCTGCTGAATATCCTATTGCGCTACCTATTTCAAGAATAGTTTTAACATTATATTTTTTTATAGTATCTTCTAAGAATTTAAGTCCTTCATCAGTGATAATAGGCACTTCATGATTTATTGCATAATCACGCATTTTTAATTCATAATCGTTAAATTTTAAACCTAGTTTAGGGTCAATTTCTTGGGAAATATTTATACCCATTACTTATCACACTCGCAAGAATCACAGCTTCCACCACATGAACATTCTCCTTCACATGATGTATATTGTGAACCATTCTTTTCTAACCAATCATCTAATGCATCTTGAAGCATTTCCCATTCATCATCAGATTCGATGTCAGAAAGTCTTCCTGATCCATCACCTTCTGGTGTATAGATAGCAGCTCCTGCAGTATTAGATTTAGGATCTTTAAATACTACATAATCATGATTAAAATCTGGTGAATGGTAAGTGAATAAAATTTCACAATCTATTTCTTTTCCATCTTCAGTTGTTATAGTTATAATATTTTCTTTCATTTTTAAGCTCCTTTGTTTTTATAGTTTAAATAATCTTCAAGTATTACAACTGCGGCTAGTTCATCTTTTTTCTCATGACGTTTTTTTCTATTAACATTACAAGAAATCATAGCGCGATCAACCACAACTGTTGTAAGACGTTCATCCCAAAGAATAACTTCATATTTTCCGTTTTCTTCAAGCATTTTTTTGAAATTAATTGAGATATTAGCTCTTTCTCCTAAATCACCATTCATATGTTTAGGAAGGCCTAACACTATTTTTGTTACACCTTCTTTTTCACATATCTTTAATATCTCTTTTAAACAATATTCATAATCATCATCTCTAAATCTTATTGTAGAATAAGTTCTAGCTAGAAATGACATACTATCTGATATTGCGACACCACATGTTCTACTACCTAAATCAAGTCCTAAATATTTCATTATTTTACAAGATCCATTACAGTTTCTAATGCTTCATCAATCTTTTGTGGATTCTTTCCACCAGCTTGGGCAAGGTTAGGTTTACCTCCACCATTTCCATCACATACTGCAGCTGCAGTCTTAACTATTTGACCTGCATTATATTTCTTTGATGTTGCGCATACAAATGTTACTTTAACTCCATCAGTTGACGCAAGTAATACTAAGTCTAGCGCAAAGTTATTAACCATTGCGGATGCCATATCCTTAAGTAGATTAGAATCTAATACATCACATTTTGTAATAATTGCGTTATTTTTGATTAATGATTTATATGATTCAAGTGATTTTAATGCATTTGAACTCTTTTGTTCTTGATATTTTAATTCAAGTTCATGAAGATTGTTCTTAACATCTTCAACCACTTTTTTAATATATAATACATATCTATAACCTTTAAGGTTTGTATCAAGATTAACCTTGTTATACTCTAGGTTAATACCATTTGATTTAGCTTCGGCAATAATAGAATCTGCTTTAGTATTAAGAGTATTAATAGTATCTAATTGATTCTTTAAATTTTCTTTTAATAAATCAAACGCATTTTCTCCTGTTGTCGCAAATACACGGAAGATTCCTGATCCAATTGATTCTACATAATTGATTTCATAATCAATAACATCTTTTGTATTAGATACATGAGTTCCTGCACAGAATTCTTTTGAAACTTCCATATCAACAACTCTTACTTTATCTTTATACTTCTCATCGAATAAAGCCATAGCTCCAAGTTTCTTAGCTTCTTCTAGGTCTAAGACGTGAGTTACTACAGGATGAGATTCTTTTATGTATTCATTTACTAAATCCTCAATTTTGATAATTTCATCATCAGTTAAATTTTGATAATTGTTAAAATCAAAACGAGAATATGAACTACATACTTGTGAACCTTGTTGGTGTGAATGATTTCCTACAACGTGTTGTAAAGCACTTTGGAATAAGTGCGCTGCAGAGTGGTTTTTCTTAGTAAGTTCTCTGTTATTATAATCTACAACACATTCCACAATATCACCTACACTTAAAGTATTATTTTCAAGTTTATGCAAGTATTGTCCATTAGGCATCTTAGATACATCTAAGACATTAATTCCTGCGATAGTTCCCTTATCGCATAATTGTCCTCCTGAGAATGCGTAGAATGGTGTTTTATCTAAAACAACAGAATCTCCGAATACTGCGATTACTTTTGATTGCGAATCTAGAGTTTCATAACCAATGAATTCACTTTCTTCTTTAAATTCCATGAATTCTTTGTTTTGACCCTTCATTGAACCATAATCTTTTCTTGCGGCTCTAGCTCTTTCCTTTTGAGCCTCCATAGCTTTTAAGAAACCATCATGGTCAACAGTATATCCTAAATCTTCTGCATATTCTACAGTAAGTTCATATGGGAATCCAAATGTATCATATAGAAGGAATGCGTCATCACCAGATATTACCTTATTCTTTGATGATTCAGCAATTTGAGCAAATTTCTTTTCTCCTACACCAAGAGTTTGAAGGAATTTTTCTTCTTCTCTTGTAATAACTTCTTTTACAATAGTTTGTTTCTCACTTAAATATGGATAGAACATACCCATAATTTCAATAACCTTATCAACAAGGGCTGCCATAAATGGTTTGTTAATTCCTAATTGATGTCCATATTTTGTAGCTCTACGAAGAACACGACGTAATACATATCCTCTTCCTTCATTAGATAATGCAGCTCCATCAGCTACAGCGAATGTCACTGTACGAACATGGTCAGAAATAACTTTAAATGCCATTTGACCTTCATATTTAACACCTGAAATTTTTTCAATTTCTTTTATTATAGGCATAAATAAGTCTGTATCATAGTTAGTATCTACACCTTGCATAACGCAACATAGACGTTCAAGTCCACAACCTGTATCAATATTCTTATGAGGAAGTTCTTTATAATCTTTTCTATCTACTCCCTCTTTTGAGTTAAATTGAGAGAATACAATATTCCAAATTTCAATATAACGATCATTTTCAAGGTCTTCTTTTAAACAAACAATACCTCTCTTGTCATATTTTTCTCCACGATCGAAGAAAATTTCAGTATCTGGACCACAAGGACCTTCACCAATTTCCCAGAAGTTTCCTTCAAGTGGAATTAAATGATCCTTATCCATTCCACATTTAATCCATAAATCTCTTGTTTTGAAATCATCTGGATAGAATGTGATGTATAATCTATCTTTATCAAATCCAAACCATTTTTCACTTGTAAGCAATTCAAAAGCCCAAGGTAAAACTTCATCACGGAAATAATCACCAATAGAGAAATTTCCAAGCATTTCAAAGAATGTATGGTGTCTAGCTGTTTTTCCTACATTTTCAATATCGTTTGTACGAATACATTTTTGAGCATTAGTAATTCTTGGATTATCAGGAATTACAGAACCATCAAAATACTTCTTTAATGGAGTAACTCCAGCGTTAGTCCATAAAAGAGTTGGGTCGTTTTGTGGTATTAAAGATGCAGAAGGTTCAACCGCATGACCTTTTGATGCAAAGAAATCTAACCACATTTGTCTTATTTCATATGATTTTAAATTTTTCATAATTTCCTCCTATAAATAAAAAAGTCCTTAGAATAAATCTAAGGACGAATTACCGTGTTACCACCTTAGTTCAGAATAATAATTCTGCACTCAATATCTTTTAAAGCAAGACTCTCTTGTTACTCAATAGTAGCCTTCAAAATAATTCTATATAATCTTTCACCTACCGATTATTCTCTAAAATAAAACTTATTTTTACTCATCTATTTTCAACATAACAACCTAATTATACCATATTTTTTTTAAATGCAAAGTAATTTATATTAATTTTATATATATAAATTTTAGAGGTAATAAGAATGAATAAACTAGGAACAATTATTAAGACATATAGAATAAATAAAAATTACAATCAAAAATTTGTATCAAAGAGTCTTGGCATAAATCAATCTACATATTCGCGGATTGAAAACGGCACAATAATTCCTAACATTGAAACCTTATATAAGTTATCAAAAATCTTATCATTTTCAATAGATAAAATTCTTGAAATGACCTATGAAGAACAGAAAATATATGAAGTTAAATCATTAAATCTTAAAAATCACCTTATTCTTATTTCAAAAAATCATAAGGAGTAATGCCAGAGGCTCCTACTTCCCTTACTTCTTTGAAAGGAATTTCTGGATCATTTATAACTATCACATTATCTTTTTTTAATTCATTATTATTTATTCCTAAAAGTCTCTCTTTTAAAGATGTTTGTCTTTCTACTACATCTTTTAACATACTTTGTTTTAGACATTCAAAACTACCTAAAACAATTAGTTTATCTTTTGCTCGTGAAAAAGCAGTATATATTAACTTAACTTGAAGCATTATATTATATTCATAAAGAATTGGGACAATAACATTTTTAAATTCAGAACCTTGAGATTTATGAATTGAAATTGCATACGCAAGATCTAAATTATCAAGATCACTTGCCATATATTTAACTTTAATATTATCGAATAATATCATTAAATATGATTCATCTTTTTCTTGATGTATCGATAAAATACGCCCAATATCGCCATTCATGATACCTTTATCAGGATCGTTTTTCAATTGAATAACTTTATCATTTAATTTAAAAAGTTTATTACCTTTTTTGAGCTTAATATCACTACTATTAAATCTATCTTGTATTTCTTTATTTATTGAATCAATTCCACAATTTCCTGCATACATAGGTATTAATATTTGAAGGTCATCAAATAAATTACCACCGGTTTTTAAATATTTTTCAACTATTTTTATAATAAGTTCTTTTG
>CAVCDW010000041.1:0-3652 GCA_963601055.1 Elusimicrobiaceae bacterium | reverse complement strand
TAGCGTTAAGCACTATGGCTGTTGATCATCTTGTTTATGGGGATTATAGTTTATTATTATGTGATTTTTATGGATTTGTAGGTGTGAATTCAGATGCAAATGCAGGATATACTATCAGAAAATGGACTTTTTATTATGAGTCTGAAATTTTTAGGTATAAAGATATAGTTGAACTATATAGGAATATGAATTCTGATATGGTAAAAATAGAAGGGGATACTATATATTTAAAAGGCTATGACGCATATTTAAATATGTCAGATGATTATATTGTAAAAATTGTAAATGTTGATGGATATGCTTGTGGTTATTTATATGAAAATAATTTAGATAACTGATTTATATTTTTTGATTAAAAATAACATTTTAAATAAGTTATTATTTTATCTTTAAAGATAATTTTGTTTGTTTTATTTCTTATAGTATTAATTTAAAATTCATTGTAAATAATATAAAATTCAATAACTAAATGTGATTAAGCATATAAAATTCGTGAAATTCTTATTAAAAGTGATGTAGTATAGTCTACATCATTTTTTTGTAAAATTATTATTGACACAAATAATTTGGTGATATACAATAGGGTCATAACCTAAGAGAAGAAAGAGTTATAGCAAACTATCTTAAGAGAGTGAACGTTGGGTGTGAGTTCATGTTGTAGTTATAATGATGGGCCTTCGAGGGATTTGGTGAATTTATAGTAGTCAAATACGGTTTGCTCCGTTAAAAGCTTTCGAGGTGGCTGTAAGTCTTTTTTATAGCAATTTAGGTGGTACCGCAGGTTTAGCTTGTCCTAATTAGGATAAGCTTTTTTTGTTTTCAGAGAAGGAGTGGATTAGAATGAAAAAGTTAGGTACAATTATTTCTTTATTATTAGTGGCATTTGCATCACTAATACTTGCATCTTGTCAAGGAGGTAGCAAGAAAACTATTGCAATATTAAAATACGGTGCTCATACATCATTAGATGAAATTGAAAATGGTGTCGTAGAAGTCTTAAATGAAAATTTAGACAAAGATGAGTATAAAATCAAAACTTACAATTGTAATTTTGATTCAACAGTGATTTCTCAAACAATCACTTCAATCAAGGATGATAAACTTGCAGCAGTTGTAGCAATCGCAACACCAGTAGCTGTAGCAGCTGCAAATAATTTCACAGATGTTCCCGTAATATTCGCAGCAGTATCAGACCCAACTGCAGCAGGTGTTACAGGAAGTAATGTTACAGGTACTTCAGACGCAATGCAATTACAAAGTCTTGTAGATTTAGCTCTTGAAGTTAAGAGTGATACTAAGAAATTTGGATACATTTATACATCTACAGAAGCTAACTCAGTTTCTAACAAAAATAAATTAGATTCTATAATGGCATCAAAATCATTATCTATTACATCAAAAGCTATTAACAATGCAACTGAACTTACTGATGCTTTTAATGCATTAAAGGATTCAGGAATTGAAGCATTAATAGTATCTGATGATAATAATGTTGCATCTGGTATGGAAACATTATCTAATCTATGTGCTACAAACAATATCGGAATGTATTGTGCAGCTGATAGTGAAGTTAAAGATGGTGGTATGATGGGTTACTCAATCAGCTACAGTGCTTTAGCTAAATATACTGGTGAACAAGTTGTATCAATTGTAAAAGATGGTAAGAAAGTATCAGATGTTCCAGTTAAATATTTTGATCAACAATCAGACTTATCATTATATTATAATTCTGGTTTCTTAGCTAAATCTAGCGTATACAATAATTTAGTTACATCAGAAATTCGTGCAAAAGGAACAGACCTTAAAGCATAAAAATTAAAGAAGGTGATTTTATGAGTGGAAACACTATCATGGATACCATTACCATTGCCTCAGTATTTGCCATACTGGGCTTTGGCGTATTCTTATCATTTAAAATTTTAAATATTACAGATTTAACTGTAGAAGCATCATTTGGTTTTGGCGCAGCTATTACTGCAATGATATGTTCAAATATGATTGTTGATTTTGGAGGAGCTAATAATATCAAACCATTCTTAGCACTTATATGTGCATTTTTAGGTGGTGCTTTCTCAGGTCTTATCACAGCACTTTTACATACAAAACTTAAAATAAACAGCGTTTTATCTGGGATTCTTACTTTAACTGCATTTTACACAATAAACATTATTGTAACAAAACATAATGGTGTACTTAATTCTTCAATAGGACTTTCAGGTGAAAAAGGCGTTACATTATTCAGTATATTTCATGCGACAACATTGAGTAAAATGTTTATAATGTTATTAATAGTAGTTTTAGTTGGTGCATTATTATCATTATTTTTCAAAACAAAATTAGGACTTTCGATTCGTGCTTGTGGTGATAATGAACAAATGACTAAAACACAATGTATTTCAACCGATTTAATGAAAATTATTGGTTTAATGTTATCTAATGCATTAGTAGCTTTAGCAGGATCACTATTTGTTATGCAACAATCTTCATATTTTGCAAAAAGTGAAACAGGAATGATGGTTGTAGGAGTAGCTACTATCATTATCGGAGAAATAGTTGTACTAAGATCACATAATTTAAATATAATGCTTGTAGGTATATTTGTAGGTTCTGTTGTGTATAGATTTATTTATGCTATAGCACTTAGAATAGAAATTATAGATACAAATTACCTATATTTAATCACTTCTAGTTTGATAGTTCTTGTAATGTTTATATCTAAGGCTGTCACAGATTTTAAACATAAAAAGAAGAAAAAAGAAGCTGCATTAAAAATTGCAGAAAAGGAGGCGTCCTTAAATGATTGAAATTAAAGACTTGACTGTAGGATTCAATCAAGGAACTCCTATGGAAAAAATGGTACTAAAAAAATTTAACCTTTCTATAGCTGACGATGATTTCATCTGCATCTTAGGGTCAAATGGTGCAGGTAAATCAACATTATTTAATTCAATTTTAGGTACGGTTGACTATAGTGGAGATATTATTTTAGATGGTAAAAATTTAAATGGAATACCTCAACATAAAAGAGCTAAAGAAATAGGGGTCGTTTACCAAGATCCATTAAGAGGTACTGCGCCTAACTTAAGTGTGTTTGAAAATATGTTATTATCTACAAAAGGTAAGGTTTCATTCTTTAAGAAAAAAGAATATAAAAATGATGCTATAAAAGATATAGAATCATATGGCCTTGGATTAGAAAAACAATTTGAAACTCCAGCTAAACAATTATCCGGTGGACAAAGACAATCTCTTACACTATATATGGCAACTAATTCAAATCCTAAAGTTTTACTACTCGATGAACATACTGCGGCACTCGATCCTAAAACACAAGAAGTTGTAATGGAAATTACAAATAGAATAGTAACTGAAAAGAAAATCGCAACATTAATGATTACCCATAATCTTAAGACTGCTTTAAAATATGGTAATAGATTAATTATTTTAAATGGTGGTCATGTAGTTCTTGATATTTCAGGTGAAGAAAAAAGAAATATGACAGAAGAAGCATTACTAAAAACATATTCAGGTAATTTTAGTGATGTTACATTACTTTCTGAATAGTATTATAAAAGATGAAAATGTTAAAAGTTTTCATCTTTTTTGTTGTGTGACGGGCATGTTATATATCTAAAGGGTGAAAGTCCCGAGT
>CAVCDW010000040.1:0-6612 GCA_963601055.1 Elusimicrobiaceae bacterium | reverse complement strand
TAAAAGCTTATATTTATAACATTGAATCTAATGATGAAAAAGGAAAATCTAAGAAAGACATTACACCTATATTTGAAAATGGTGAAGTGTTCGCATACACTATCAAAGAAATGTCAAAGATTGTAAAACACATGAAACCAGAACTTATTGTATCTCCTGAATCTAAAGGATTTATTTTAGGTGCTGGTGTTGCGACTAAACTAGGACTTGGAATTGTTCCTGTTAGAAATCCTAAAAATTTATCAAGAGAATTTGTAAAAGGTAGTTATACATCAGAACATGGTGATTCAAAAGAACTTGCATGTCACACAAATTCTATATCTAAAGGATGTAGAGTTGTTGTTGTTGATGATAAACTACAATCAGGAAATACAACTTATACAACAGCTAAACTTGTTGAACGTCTTGGTGGCGTTGTTGTAGGTATTGTTTGTTTAATGGAAATTAATGATAAAGGTGGAAGAGATAAACTAAAGGATTATGATGTAATATCTTTAGTTTCAGATACATCAAATATGGAATAAAACGTTAGGTGGTGATTTTATGGCAGAGAAAACTTTTGAAGATTTATATGCACTAATAAATAGTTATATTCATAAAGAATCAGATTTAAATTTAATAAAAAAAGCTTATGAATTTGCGGCTGAAATGCATAAGAACCAATTTAGAAAAAGTGGACAACCATATATAATTCACCCAATTGCGGTGACATATATTCTAGCAGAACTTCATGTAGGACCTAATACCCTTTGTGCAGGACTTTTACATGACGTTGTAGAAGACACAAATACGACACTTGAAGATTTAACAAAAATGTTTAATCAAGATGTTGCGGAAATTGTAGATGGTGTTACTAAAGTATCACAATTAAAGTTCGCATCACTAGAGAAGAAACAAGCCGCAACACATCAAAAAATGTTACTTGCGATGGCCAAAGATATCCGCGTCATTCTAGTAAAACTTGCAGATAGATTACATAATATGCGTACTATGGATTTTATGGCACAAGATAAACAAGTGCGTATTTCAAATGAGACACTTGAAATATATGCGCCTCTTGCGCATAGACTAGGTATTTATGCAATAAAAAAGGAACTAGAGGATAGATCACTAAAATACTTAGACCCTGCAATGTATGAAGAAATTTCTTACAAAATAGAAAAGAAGAAAAATTCTAAAGATGATATCATCAAGAAAATGACTGAAGAAATTACTTCATATCTTGAAAAAGAAGCTCCAAATCTTAAAGATTTTTCTATAAAAGGTAGAATTAAAGGAATATATTCTATTTATAAAAAGATGAAGAGTCAAAATAAGAAGTTTGAAGATTTATATGATATTTTTGCGTTAAGAGTTATTGTTGATGAGGTTGGTGAATGTTACCAAATACTTGGTTTAATACACTCACACTATACTCCAATCCCTGCCCGTATTAAAGACTATATTGCAGTACCTAAACCTAATATGTATCAGTCATTACACACAACAGTAATAGCTCATGAAGGTCAAACATTTGAAGTTCAAATAAGAACTAAAGAAATGGATTCTATAGCAGAACTCGGAGTTGCGGCACACTGGGCATATAAAGAAAATGTAGAGTATTCAAAAGATAGAGAACAATTTGAAATTGCTAAAAAATTAAAATGGTATGAAGAACTTGTATCATATGATGAAAACTCAAATTCAAATGATGCAGAAGCTTATGTAGACGCAATTCATAAAGATTTCTTAGATAACTATATCTATGTATATACTCCACAAGGAGAAGTATTTGACCTACCAGTAGGATCAACACCTATTGATTTTGCGTATCGTATTCATACGAACCTTGGAAATACTTGTGTTGGCGCAACCGTTAATGGTAGAATAGTTCCACTTTCATACGAATTAAAAACATCAGATATTTGTTCTATAAGAACATCTAAAACTTCATTTGGACCAAGTGAAGATTGGCTTAATATTTGTAAAACATCAACCGCAAAACACAAGATTAAAGCATTCTTAAATAAACAAAATAGAGAAATATTAATTGAATCTGGAAAAGATGCGGTTGAAAAAGAACTTGTAACTCAACAAATAAATATTGAACTTACAGATAAATTTGTAAAAGAGAATTTCGCAAAACAAAGTTTAAACAATCTAGATGATTTATATTTAAATGTTGGTAAAGGTGTAGTAAGTCCTAAAACAGTTTCTTCAAAAATAGTAGGAACAACACTTACTCAAGAAGAATCACTTAAAAAACAAATCGATAAATCAAATAGAATTCTTGTTCAAACAACAAACTCAGAAACAGGAGTTATTGTAGATGGACTTTCTAACCCACAAATAAAACTAGGAAATTGTTGTCTTCCTATCCCCGGTGATAAAATTTGGGGTTACATTACAAAAGGAAATGGAATTGTAGTTCATAGAAATGGATGTAACAATCTAGAATTCTTAACATCAAATCGTCTTTTAGAATTAAGATGGGCCAAAAATATTACAAGACAATATCCTGTTTGGATTAAGATTGACGCAAATCAAAGTCAAACTTTAGTAAGTGATGTCATAAACGTTGTGTCATCATCAGGGCTTAATGTTTTAAGTATTAGTTGTAACAATAATGATAATTTACAATCATTAATCAAACTTAAAATACTTGTACATAATTTAAATGAATTAAATACATTAATTGTTAACTTAAAGAAAGTTAAACAAGTAATGTATATTGAAAGAGATAATCAATAATGAGAGTAGTAGTACAAAGAGTTAAAAACGCAACTTGTAAGGTGGATTCTAAACTTACTGGTAAATGTGATAATGGTTTTTTACTTCTTGTAGGTTTTAAAACAAATGATACCTTAAATGAGGTATCATTACTTGCGAAAAAGGTCGCAGGCCTAAGAGTATTTAGTGATGAAAATCAAAAGATGAATAAATCATTAAAAGATATAGAAGGAACCATTTTAAGCATTTCACAGTTTACATTATACGCAAACACAAAACATGGTAATAGACCATCTTTTACTGATGCAATGCCAGGAGATAAGGCTATTGAGTTTTATAATAAATTTAATGATATTTTAAGAAATGAATATTCTTTGCATGTTGAAGAAGGTATATTTGGTGCTGACATGAAATTAGAATTTTTAAATGATGGTCCAGTAACCATTTTATTAGATAGTGAGGAATTAAAATGAATTTTGTTTCAAAAGAACCTGTAAAAGGTGATCAAATAAAAGTAAATAGAGGATTTTATGACCATCATGGTATTTACATTGGTGATAATAAAGTAATTCAATTTGGTTCACTATCAAAAGAATTAGACCCAAGTAAAGCGAGTGTTATTGAAACATCACTTGAAGATTTCTTAAAGGGTGGAGAACTATTAGTCGCAGAATATAGCGCTGATGAATTAAAGAAAAGAAGAACACCTGATGAGATTGTAAGTTACGCAAAAGCTCATTTAGGTGATGCTGGGTATGATCTTGTATCTAATAACTGTGAACATTTTTCAAATGAATGTGCTTTTGGTGAACATAAATCATTTCAAGTTGATAATGTTTTATCAATATTTAATAAAATATTTGGAGGAAACTAATGAAAGTATTTTTACAAACTTTGGGTTGTGAAAAAAATAGAGTAGATTCAGAAATGATTCTTGGTGTATGTAAGAATTTAGGAATAAGTCCTACATCAAACCCAGAAGAAGCAGATCTTTTATGCGTTAATACTTGTGCATTTATTGAATCTGCAAGAGAAGAAGCTATCAACACAATCCTTGATATAGCTGAATATAAAAATGCTAATAAAAAACTAATGGTATTTGGATGTCTTTCACAAAGATATAAAAATGAACTAGAGACTGAAATGCCTGAAGTAGATAAATTTGTAACAATTAAAGATTACATAAACATCGCAAAAGTAATATGCGAAGTTCTAGACATTAATCAAAATACTAACGTATGCATGAATTTTAATGATAGAGTATATGATGAAGATACTCCATACCTAAGATATGTTCGAATCTCTGATGGATGTCTTAATAGATGTGCATTCTGTGCTATACCACTTATTAGAGGAAGACTTAAGTCAAGAACAATAGAAGATATAATATCTGAAGTTAAAATACATATCGCAAATGGCGCAAAAGAATTATGTATTGTATCTCAAGATACAACTAATTATGGATATGATTTAGAAAAAAGATTAATGCTTACAGATTTATTAAAAGAAATTTGTAAATTAGATGGAGATTTTAAGGTTCGTCTATTCTATCTATATCCTGAAATTGTAACAGATGAATTAATAGAATTCATTAAAAATGAACCTAAGATGTTACCATATTTTGATATTCCTATTCAACATAGTGAAGATAAAATATTAAAATTAATGCTAAGAAGATCAAATAAGAAAATGATTGAAGAACTTCTTTTAAAAATAAGAAAAGAAATTCCAAACGCAATCTTAAGAACTACTATTATGGTAGGATTCCCTTATGAGGATGAAGATGATATTCATGCGTTAGCTGAATTTATTAAAAAAGTAGAATTTGACAGACTTGGATGTTTCACATTCTCACCAGAAGAAGGAACAAAAGCAGCTACTATGCCACAAGAGATAAGTGAAGAAGAGAAAATGCGTAGATATAATTTTATTATGGATACGCAATATGATATAGCAGTTAAAAGAAATAATCTTCATGTAGGACAAATTGAAAATGTTTTAATTGAAGGTTATGATGAAGATAATTTTATGTATTATGGACGTTCATATGCGTTTGCGCCAGATGACATAGATGGAAGAGTATATGTCGCATGTCACAGTGAAAAAAATATCGGAGATATTGTTAAAACTAAAATATTAGATGCGGACGCATATTCACTAACAGGTGAAGAATATGAAGAGAATTAATGTAATATTATACGAACCTGAAATTGCTGAAAACTGTGGTAATATTATACGTTCTTGCGTTGGGTTTAACGCAAAACTACATTTAATATTCCCACTAGGTTTTAATTTATACGATAAAAGAGTAAAAAGATCATGTGTAAATTATTTTGAAAACCTAGATTATGAAACATATGATGATTACAATGATTTTAAATCTAAACATCCTAATGCTAAAATTTATTATCTTACAAGATATGGTCATAAAAATCCTAGTGAAATAAAGATAGAAGATGATGATAGAGAAGTTTATTTCATGTTTGGAAAAGAATCTACAGGAATTCCTTATGATTTATTACATGATAATCTAGATTATTGTTTTAGAATACCTACAACTGATAAAGTAAGAGCTTTAAATATATCTAATTGCGTCGCAATAGTTTTATATAAAGCTTGTGAAAACATAGGTTTTGAGGATTTATATACTGAAGAACCTGATACCTTAAAAGGTAGAAATTTTATTGATAATTATAAAAAAGATTAAGCTGTTCACTTTAATAACCAGCTTATAAAACAAAAAAGAGGGAATAAGATGAAAAATAATAGAATTAAAGAAGTAATAGAAATATCAATGATTGCGGCACTATATGTATGCCTTACGCTAGCTCTTACACCACTTTCATATGGTGATGTGCAATTTAGACTAAGTGAGGTTTTAATGTTACTCATCTTATACAAGAGAAGATACGCAATATCTATGATTCTTGGATGTTTTGTATCAAACATATTTTCACCAGTAGGTGCAGTTGATATAGTGTTTGGAACACTTGCGACAGCCATCGCAATTATTCCTATGCTTTTTATTAAAAATCTTTTCATATCTTCCATTTTTCCATCTATATCAAATGGTATAATTGTAGGACTTGAACTTGCGATAGTTTATGAACTACCAATAATATATACAATGCTTACAGTATTTATTGGAGAAGCTGTAGTAGTATCATTAATAGGTGTTCCTTTATTTAAATCCTTACAACAAAACGAAGGATTTATGAAGGTTTTAGAAGCAGAACCAATAAAATCTAAATTTAACATAGATGGTTTTATATCATTTAATCTAGCAATCTTAGTAATATCTGCAGTATGTTATATTAAATTATCATTAAGAATTGAAGATGATATAAATGAAACATTATTTTATCATTTAAGGCACAAAGAATATCTATTTAGCATTTCTTTTTTAGCAATAAATCTCATATCCTTACTTGTATCTATATTTATTAAAAATAAGTATGTATTTATAATAGATATAATTCTTGATGCATTATTTATAAGTATACTTATTATTCTTTGTCACTATTATCAAAATGATATAAAAACTTCATTTTATATTTATTTAATAGTACCAATTTTAATGATTTTAAATACAGTACTGAAATTTATATCTACAAGAGATAAAGAAGATTTAAACTTAATTTAATTGATTGGTGTCTATATTTTGGACACCATTTGTTTTAAATTTATATTAAAATTAAGATAAGGAGTGATATAAATGAAGAAAATAAACGTAATTGTACGTGATAAGAACACATTATTATTAGATGAGAATGCTGAAAAAGGCGACTACATCGATTTAAGAGATATTGATAAAGTTGATTTTAATTCAATTGAAAAAGCATTAGAAGATGGCATTTCAAATACATATAAAGAAAGAGAAAATGCTTTAAAGAAAGCATTAGA
>CAVCDW010000039.1:0-17360 GCA_963601055.1 Elusimicrobiaceae bacterium | reverse complement strand
TATTCTTAATAATTAAATCCTCCCTTTATTTTATAAATATTGATTTTTAACTTTAAATAATTGGCATAATGCTGAATATGCACAATATTTCTTTGCAATCTTTTTATTAGATGCATAAGCACTAACTAAGATATGATGACTTCTTATAAAGCATGTACAAGCCCATACTTTATTACCATTTTCATCAATAACTTCATTATCACCAAATACATAAATTGGTGTAGAACATCTTCCATGTTCTGATTCTTCTTTTAATACATTGATTGCATTCTCTAAATCAAAAGATATTGTAGTCTCTTCAGACAATAAATAATCATCAAGATATTTATTAATTGATAGCATCTTATCACATACTTTTTCAAGTACTGGCATATCCCATTTAGAATCAAGGGCTATAGAGCCTATAATAGCCTCTAGAAGGTCGGCTTTGACCTTAGTCTCATTATTTACCTTATTATCGATATCTGATTGCCCTAGAAGCAAATACTTATCAAATCCTAATAAATCGATAATGCTTGCAAGATACTCATTACATACAAGTTTCTTTTTGATTTCAGTGAAATCCCCTTCATTTTGATTAGTAGCAATACTAAAGTAACTGAAATCTTTGTTATCATCTTCTGACATCATAAATCCAAATTTAGTTGCGATTGCTTTTACTACTGCTAGATCAATAATCTTGTCACCTATGAATTCTAAAACTTCATTACTAGAATATCCATGTTCTACTGCATAAGAGCTTCTTGTGAATGCTTGAATAAGTAATGCCTTATTTGAAAATGGATAGCCAACCACTTTCTCAATAAAAGGTATTCTTACTTCAAGATTTGTCATTAAAGAATCATTTTCTAGTGCTTCTTTAATCTTTTTGTTTAATTCTTCATTTTCCATGATATTACCTCCTTTATTCAAGAATTTAAACTTGTGTCCTAATGGAGGAATAGGTTCTTAAGGCGCAAAAAAGACCTATGGTTTTGAAACATAGTAAAAAATATTTCATCCATAAGTCTTAATTTTGCAAAACAATTTTTATAAAACTTTTCACTTGATAAATCCGTATTAGAGATTTATCAAATAAATCAATTTACTCAACTACTTTGAGAAACTAATCCTTTTTTGGACAAATTTAAGATACCATGAAATAATCTTAATTTCAAGATAGTAAAAGAAAAAAGTAGTTTTCGCTACTCTTTCTTCTTTCTATTATGGACGCTTAATTGTTCCGTTATGTTAGATTCAATACGAATTACATCATCAATCTTAGTCCAAACTCTACCAGTCTTTACAATTTTAATTGGTGTAACTAATCTTCTAGGATTCTCAAAGTCATATACATAATAATCTTTATTCATCTCATCAACTTGGAAGGCCATTCCTTCCCATTTACCTGTTGCATGCCATGAGCAATATTCTTCACCTGAGATTTTATGAGTTCCTACTAAATTAACTAATCCAATGATGACAGATTTCTTTGTATCTACCAAAGCAATAGTTCCACTTTTATTCGCATCGTAAGAACGTCCATCATATGTTTTCTTACCATCAAGAATCTCATCAAGATATTCTCGAATCATTATTAAACAATACATTTATTGCTCAGTTGCTTCCATTTCATCACCATTAGAAAGTCCAAAAACCTCTAGCAATTCATCTTTAATAAGTTTTCTTCTCTTTTCAAAGAAATCGTCAAAATCTTTCAATTCTAAAGATACCCCATTTGGATGGTATTTAAAGTCATTTCCATTTTTCACCCATTCCTTAAGTGGAGTTTTATTTTTGCTCTCGTTTTCACTTCCTTCCAAAAATTGGAGATTAGGAAGTAAATTTCTTTTTCTTTGCCATTTTATAATAGTTTCTTCGTTTAAGTCTAAATCCTTTAATGTCTTGGTTTCAAAACCTGCATAAGGGTGACAATGATCTTGATGGAATGATACTTGATTAAGCTTCAAATTTGGGTATAGTAACGATAAAAGTATATAGGTATTTGGGCCTTTTTCATAGTTATCCAACCAATAATCTATATCGTTTTCAGATACTGTAAAAGTTCTACCACCAGTTAACATAATATTTGAAAAAAGATCTAATGAAAATGATGTATTCTTGCAATCTATGTCTTTAAACGCTTTTCTAGTTGAATTTAAAGCATCGTTACTAGCAACACCAAATAATCTCTTTGCCAAAGAAACGGAAAGGAATTTTCTCGCTTCTTCTTTTGATTTTGAATCTTTAATTTCTCCACCTTTATATATGTAATACGCCAAAGGCATAGTTGCATTGTAGGAAGTTAGATATTCGTTACAAATGCCAATGCTAGCAAGAACGGACGACATTGAATCAAGTGATGCACTTATCAACTCCCAATTGTTTTGAATTTGTTTCGTTGTTGTTTCTGTTAAAGAATTAATTTTAAGATTGGTATTTGCATCAACCAAAACCAAACAAAGCCTCATAAGATAATCCCTTGAAAATTGGAAGCCATCACCTTTTGAGTTCATTGTTGCTAAAATGGTTTCGATTTTCTCTCTTCCGTTTTGCCAACCATCAATTAATTTTGAAAATAACAAATCAGATTTTGTAAGTTTTCTCCCTGTCGAATTAACTCTAACAAAAATATCAAGAGCATTATCGTATGAATTTTCGCAAATACAATAATAATGAATTAATCCATTCTCTTGTGAATTATTAAGTCTTTTATATAAAGTTGAAAGTTCTCTTCTTGATTCTTTATTAAAGTTTTGACTAATCATCCATTCTAAAAAATCTTCATTAGTATCAAATGTAAGTAAACCTTTAATTTTATAGAAATTTCCATTTTTAGATTCTTCTTCAGTTAAAAATATAAAACGCTTTGAAGGTTTTTCATCATCTTCTTCTTTTCCTTCATAATATCCTAAATTATAATATAATTCTTTTTTAATCCATGATTTTGGATTTGATCTATTATGTCCTCTACCACCTTTATAATATGTATATGATCCATTTAAAGCGATATTCAATGATGTTATTCTTTGTTGTCCATCTAATACTATATAATAATCTCCATCCTCATTTATTGCCTCTGGAGCCTTTTCATTTTTAGATTCTCCTTGTTTGAAGTCTCTTAAAAAATAATAAAGACTAGGTTTTTGTTCATTTATTGTTTTCTTATTAGTTTTCCAAAAAATACAAGAACCAACTGGATAATCATCAACAATGGATTCAAACAATCTTTCAATTTCTGAAATATCCCAACAATATTCTCTTTGAATATCTGGTAATAAAAGATTTTTGTTTTTAACATATTTTAGTGCAGTTAAAGCACTCATATCATCATATTTATTTTCTGCCATAATAATCTCCTCCACTATTAAAAATAAAAAGTTCTTTAAGGGTGATGCCTAAACAATCACATATAAAAATTAAGGTGCTAATCATCAAGTTTTGCTTTCCGTGTTCTATTGTGGAAATGTATGTTCTATCCAATTTGATGAGTTCTGCTAGTTTTACTTGTGTTATTCCTTTAGTTTTACGTAAAGAAACAAATCTAGCACCAATGATTGTTAAATACATATTTGATTCCCTTTTTATGATTTAATTATATATTCGTGTAACTTTTTAGTCAATTATATAAAATAAAAAACATCCATCAGAAATGGTAGATGTTTAATTAAGATTAAATTTATCGAAGTAATGTTGTCAATAAATTTCCTTCACCAATTCTATGGCCGTGGTCATCATAGGTATAACGTCCATCAAAATAACCTAATTTATGACCGTGGTCATCATAAATTTCTTGCCTATTACCTCTGTCTTTAATTTCACCGATTTTATGACCATATCTATCTTTTAATACTTGATCCATATGTGTATCCTCCTTGTTACCTCTATTTTATCCCCCCCCGCAAAAAGTCAAGAGTCTCAGTACAAAAATGAAAAAAAGTAGCTTTCGCTACTCTTTCTTCTTTCTATTACGGACACTCATTTGTGCCCTTACAACGAAGTGACCAGGTACATAGTATATTCCTATAATACTGGTGTTCGTCTCCTTACCTTTTGGTGGAGCTAAAGAGAGTTGAACACCATCATTAACAACATTAAAACGTTTATTACCAAAATCTTTATTTTATCCAACTTTTTTGTTTTGCGATTCTTATTTGATCATCTATCAGATTATAACCTATTAAAAAAGGCGAATTATCATCATGATTTTGATAATTTTTAATTATTGTTTTTTTATCGCCATTCGCATAACAATAAGTGCATAAATGCATGCACGAATTATAAGCACCAATATCGTTAGCTAGATAACAAGCACAATATCCTTTTCTTGCTTGCATTTTACTTGTTGGAGTTAATTTTTTACCTAATGCAAATTCGTAATCTGATAATCGCATACATCCTTCAACATCAATGCCATAATCTTTTAGATATTTTTCCTTAGAACATAGTCTTAAATCCATATGATGTTTTAAAGCAATCTTTTTAAATTCTAATGCCAAAAAGATTTTATCTTCATATGAACAATCAATTAATTCCGGATGATTATGAGTTAATTTATCATATAAATCTAAAAAGCCAAAACTAACTAAAGATGTATATCCTTCTAATCTACTAGCAATATATTCAAAAGCTCTTACATGTCTTTCTTTAGGATATCTTTCATTAATAATAATTGGAGTATATCTCCAGGCAACACAGTTTTTACCTAATTTATCAGATAAATATTTAAAAGATTCAATAACTTTATCTACATGAGGCACATTAGGTTCTAAATCTCTTCCTAAACCAGTAATTGTCACGTACCAAAATTGCTTAAACATTTTTATTTCATCAAAATATTTAAACATCGGTTCTGGGTTTTTAGTACAAAATCCTATAATATCAACAACACTAGGATCTAAAATAAATTTACTAACCAATGATGGATAATAAGGATTTCTTACTAATACATAACCTTCTTTGATTCTATTTACCAACCATTTAGGATAAAAAGCTGGTATATCTGTTCTTTGCCCTGTATTGATAATCATATTCTCACCTACTTTATAATAATATCATTTAAAAATATTAAAAGTACGCACATTTAAGTGCGTAAACCATAAGCTATTAAATCAGAGTCAATTTGAAACAAATCAATAAAGTATAAAGTAAAATTAGTATATCAATATAAATAAAAAAAGTTCGATACTATGTATCAAACTTAACTTTTCAAATAGATGGTGGACCGTTAGGGACTCGAACCCTAGACCCACTGATTAAGAGTCAGTTGCTCTACCGACTGAGCTAACGGTCCATTTATTTTTTTCTTGTTTCTCACAAGCACATATATAATTATACACTTTATTCTTTTATTGTCAACAAAAAAATTAAAAAAAGTGAACTTTTTTGTTCACTTTTATTTAAACTTATTATAAAGTTGTCCAATACCTTCAATTTCTATTACTACTTCATCCCCTGGTTTTAACATCTTTGGAGGTTTAAATCCTTTACCAATTCCAGATGGAGTACCTGTTGATAGTATTGTACCTCTTTTAAGAGTTATACCATTTGATAATTCTTTTAACATATCTTCTATGCTAAAAATCATATCTGATGTTTTTGCATGTTGTCTTAACTCACCATTTACATATGTTTTAAGCCATACGTCAGGATATCCTTCAAATTCATCACGTGTCACAATAATTGGTGCTAATATAGTATAACCATCTAATGATTTACCAAGATAGAATTGTTGATGTGTGTGTTGTAAATCACGTGCTGAAACATCATTTATCACAGTATAACCAAATATTGACTTGAATATAGATTTCTTATCACCTTTGTATAAATCTTTACCAAGGATTACACCAAGTTCACCTTCGTAATCTGGTTCTTGTGTTATATCAAGGTGTAAATCTATAACATCACCTGATGTTCTAGCTTCACTACATCTTTTTGAAAAATATACAGAATTAATTTCTTTACTGTAATCAATTTGTGCATCTAAACATTCTTGTTTATGATCTTTATAATTCATTCCAGCACATAAAATATCTTGCTTAGGATATTTAATAATTGCGTTATATTCTACATTTTCAAGACGTACGGGTGCTCCAAGTTTTAATTCAGAAAGATGTTCAATTGTATATTTTTCCATTAAGTCATCAAGAGTATGAAACTCTGTTGGATATATTAGGTGATTTTTAAATACACCTATTCTATTATCTTCTTCATAACAATAATTAACTAATATCATAAAATACCTCCTAAAAAGTAAAAAAGATTAAGTAAATAAGTACCTTTACTTAATCTATTATACCATTATTTTAATCGATTAACATAGCCCAGTCAATATCTGCTTTTTCATCTAATCTATAGAACCACTCTTTAAGTGGGCTTTCTGTCTCAAATAATCCTTTTACAAATAATTTAGAAACTGTGAATGCTCCATCATAACGTAGATGCGAACTATCATCTTTTCCATCAGGATAAGTTTCATAAATTCCTTTTCCAAATACCATATGGAATTTCTTAGTTTCTTCTTCTCCAAGCTCATTATATAAATCTAGAGTCATTTGGTTTAAATCAACGCATGGAATATTATTTTCCTTTGCGAACTTAAGCATAGCTTGTGGATATCCTTTGTGTGTATCTTGACATACGCCATCAACAAACTTACGACGAGAAATTGATGTCGCAAGCACAAATCCACATTCTTTTTTTGTTACTTCATCATAGAAATATTTTAAATTTTTAATGTAAGTATCATTTGGAGTAGTGTATCTTGCAGGATCATTTGATTTTTCATCATTATGTCCAAATTGGCAGATTACAAAATCTCCTTTTTCTAGTTTTGATAAAACCTTATCAAATCTTTTTTCATCAATGAAAGATTTTGTACTTCTTCCATTCTTAGCATAATCATGTATTGAAATATCCTCATGCGCAAATAATCCTAAAGTTTGACCCCAACCTACTTGTGGGTAAGTTTGGAAATTATTATATTGCATTGTTGAATCACCAATCATATATATATTCTTCATATTAAATCTCCTTTAAATTGAAAGTATTTCATCTATTGCATCATCAAAATCAGATGTATCTATTTCTTCTGCTTTTCCGTTATCAAGAAGTTTTCTTTTTTCTTGATCTAACGGAAGAGACGCAAGAGGAATAGTATGATATGCATTTGCTAGTTCATATAACATAGAATCCCCGTTGTAATAAATCTTATTATCACAACATGGACATTTAATATATGCCATATTTTCTATTATACCAATTAATGGAATATGTAACATATCAATCATTTGTACTGCTTTACCAACAATCATGTGTACTAATTCTTGTGGTGTTGAAACCACAATTGCGCCACTTACAGGATAATTTTTAAACACAGTAAGTGCTACATCAGAAGTTCCTGGTGGCATATCTACAAATAGATAATCAAGTTCACCCCACATAGTATCCGAATAGAATTGTTGTAGCGCATTAGCTAAAACCGGTCCACGCCATACTACTGCGTCATCTTCATTTTGTAATAGTAAATTTATTGAAACAATTTTAATTCCATTCTTTGTTTCTCTTGGTAAAAGTTTAGAATCTTTTGTTCCAAGTATTTTTTCATGAATTCCAAAGGCATGTGGAATAGATGGACCTGTAATGTCCGCATCAAGAATTCCTACTTTATAACCTTTCTTTTGCATCGCACTTGCAAGCATTGAAGTCACAAATGATTTTCCAACTCCGCCTTTACCAGAACATACAGCAATTATATGCTTTATGTTATTAGTTTCTAGAGTTTTAAAATATGGAGAAAATTTTGCTTTAATCTTTTCATCTAATGTTTTATTATCATCCATAATTTCACCTCAAACACGTACATATTATAGCACATTTTTTTTATATTTAAACTAATATGAACAAAAAATGGCTATTAAGCCATTTTCTGTTAAATAGTATCTGCATAAGATAATGTTATGTCTATAGTTTGTTCAACAGAGTCTCTTGTAATTGTAACCCTTAATGTATCACCTTTAAATGCCCAGTATAAGAATTCTGATATATCATATCCATGTTTAACAACTTTAGTATGATTATTAGCTTCCCCTGGGTTTAATTCAATCTTAGTGATTATATCTCCAACTTGAAGACCTGCAGCCTCAGCTACTCCTCCTGTTGTAAGTGAATAAACTTTAACAGTTGCTTTAGTATCATATTTACCTGTAGCTTCATTTAAATAAACTTGTGACGATGTGTCTTGAGTTGTTATTTGAAGTTTTGTCTTAGTATTTGATGTAGAATTATTTTGTTCATAATTTCTTACTACTTTATAAACTAAAGGTTCAACTGTTGAAACAGGCACTGCGTATTGAATACCTTCAACACCTGCAGTTTCCATTTTACAGTTTATAATACCTAATAATTCACCATATTCATTATAAACTGCACCACCTGAATCTCCTGCATTTGTAGCCGCATCGTATCTAAACGATCTTACAGAAGCAGTGTAATCTGATATTTCATATTCACAAGTATAAGATAATAGTGATAATGTTCCTGCATTTGCTGATAATCCTTGACCTTTATTATTACCTATTGCATAAACACTTTCTCCTATATACATATTTGAAGATTCTGCAAATGTAACTGGATTTATATACGAATTATTTTTAATAACATCTGAATTATCTATTTTAAGTACTGCGATATCACAAGAAATATCTCCACCAATGAATGTAGCTTCCATTGCGCCATCAGAATCAGCACCATATAGATAACATGTAATATCAGTACAAATTCCATCTTCTTGCTTAGCATCTGATTCATATATTACATGGTATGCAGTAATAATATAGGCATCCCCTTCTTCTTTATCTAATTGATAAATAACACCTGAACCTTGGTATGTTTGTGTTGTATATGTTGTACTAGGTTTTCCTATGAAACCATTTGATGATTGAGTTTTTACTTCAAAAGATGTCACGATTGCTACATTTTGAACTAATGATGAATTCATTAGTGAATTTAAGTCATAACTATTTCCTAAATAATTCTTTAAAAATTCTCCATATGTACCACTAAATTCACTACTTTCAACAAGTCTTTGATACATTTCGTATGTAGTTTCACTAGATGCGTTACTACCATCAGTTCCATTAGTTCCTTTTAAAGATGCTAACCATTCTGCTTCTGTCCCCTCAAATCCATTTTCACATGCGATTTCATATGCACTCTTTCCATCTTCACCTTTACTGTTTAAAGAACACGAAGTTAAGGCTACTACTGAAAATAAGCATGCACATGATAATGTTCCTACTTTTTTTAACGTTAACATATTAATACATCCCTTCTTTTTATTACAATTAGATTATAATATTTAACTTTCGTTTTAATATTTAATAATTATGGTAAATTATGTAAAAATAAATCCCTAAAACTTATAGTCTTAGGGAAATTATCATTACTCTTTATCTTTGGTATTCTCTTCTATTTCTTGTTTCTTAAGAGAATCTCTAATTTCTTTTAATAAAAGAACAACATCATCTTCTTTTGTAGGAGCTGGTTCTTCTTTAACTTCTTCCTTAACTTCTTCAACTACTTCTTCATCTTCTGTTTTATTCTTAGCTTCCTTCTTAGCCTTTAGAGCTTCTTCATAAGCTTTACGTTTAGCTTGAAGTGATCTAAATATTTTAATAATAATGAATAAAGTTAATGCGATAATTAAGAAATTAATTACAGCTTCAATAAAAGCTGACCAATCAATATAGAATAATTTTGAATAATAGTCACCATTAGGACCTAATTGATAAGCAGCAGCTGCGGCTGTTTGTCCTGCTTCATCAAGTGCTTCAAATTGTTTTGCAGTTAATGCTTTCTTTGAAGCCCAAAGGATAGTATATAATCCTTGTCCTCCTGATGCATATGATAATACTGCGTTTACGATAGGCATTAAAATTTTGTTTGTTAATGCTGTAATTATTGTATTGAAAGCTCCTCCAATAATTACACCAATAGCCATATCTAGAACGCTACCTTTAGATATGAATTCTTTGAATTCAGTCCAAAAACCTTTTTTGTTTTCCTTTGACATACTTGACACCTCTTATTAAATCATTACAATTTTAACATCTTTTAATATTAAAATCAATTATTCTATTTTTACTCTTTTCATCAAACGTTCAACAAGTACAACCTTATCTTGTTTTAATGATTCTTTTACATCAATTATTCGTTGATTAGAAGAACCTCTAAAATAAAGTGAAATATCCTTTAATTCTAATACAAATCTTCCATCTACTAAAATATCTATATAAGATAGCATTTCTTCTGTGACTTCAGTGTAACATATACCACCCTTTTGTAAATCCTCATCAAAAATATAACCTGTATATGCCCATAGATTCTTACCTACACATTCATTTTTAAACCTACGTAAAAGGTTTATTAACCCTCTTTGGTTCTCTGGTTCAAAAGGATCTCCTCCAAGAAGAGTAAGTCCTGCAATATTAGGATCTTTTAGCGAATTAATGATTTTATCTTCTATATCTTTAGTATATTCTTCTCCATAAGAAAAATCCCATGTAACTTTATTAAAACATCCAACGCAATGTCTTCTACAGCCAGAAACAAATATGGATGTTCTAACTCCTTCACCATTCGCAATATCAAAATATTTTATATTTGCATAATTCATGATATCACATCCTTTTATAGGTGTAATTTACGATCTTTTATTTCTTGTGTACGCCCTTGATTCCAAAATTGTGTACCAATATATCCACAAGTTCTACGTGCTACGTTCATCTTATCTTGATCACGGTTTTTACATTTAGGGCATTCCCAAACAAGTTTACCATCATAGTTTGTAACAATTTTAATTTCACCATCGTATCCACATACTTGACAATAATCTGATTTAGTATTTAGTTCTGCATACATAATATTATTGTAAATATGTTTTATAAGTTGAATAACTGCTGGTATATTTTGTTGCATATTAGGAACTTCAACATAAGAGATAGCTCCACCAGGAGATAATTTTTGGAATTTAGATTCAAATGTAAGTTTTGAGAACGCATCTATTTCTTCACTAACGTTTACATGATATGAATTTGTAATATAATTCTTATCTGTTACACCTTCAATTAAACCAAAACGTTTTTGTAAGGCTTTCGCAAATTTATAAGTTGTAGATTCAAGTGGTGTTCCATACACACTAAAATCAATATTTGTTTCACTCTTCCATAAAGCACATTTATCATTCATCTTTTGCATAACTTTTAATGCAAATTCTTCTCCATCTTTTTCTGTGTGTGATAAACCTGTCATATAACGTACACATTCACAAAGTCCTGCATATCCTAAAGATATTGTAGAATATCCTCCATATAAAAGTTTATCTATAACTTCACCTTTTTTAAGACGTGCTAGAGCTCCATATTGCCACAATATAGGCGCAACATCCGATTTAGTTCCAAGAAGTCTATTATGTCTTATCATTAAGGCTCTATAACATAATTCAAGTCTTTCATCATATATTTTCCAGAAAAGATTCATATCACGTCCTGAACTACAAGCTACATCAACTAAATTTATAGTCACAACCCCTTGATTAAATCTTCCGTAATATTTAGGTTTACCATTATCATCTACATATGGAGTTAAAAATGATCTACATCCCATACAAGGATAACATGCGCCATTACCATTTTTATCTATTTTATTTTCTAACATAACTTTTTCTGAAATATAGTCTGGAACCATACGTTTCGCAGTACATTTAGCAGCTAACTCTGTAAGGTAAAAATAAGGAGTATTTTCTTCAATATTATCTGGTTCTAAAACATAAATTATTTTAGGGAATGCTGGAGTTATATAAACTCCTGCTTCATTCTTTACTCCTACAATTCTTTGTTTTAGCATTTCTTCAATAATTAAAGCTAAATCTTTCTTAGTAGTTTCATCTTTAACTTCGTTTAAATACATAAATATTGTTACAAATGGTGCTTGACCATTTGTAGTCATTAGAGTCACTACTTGATATTGAATAGTTTGAACTCCGGCTTTAATTTCATCAAGAACTCTTTTTTCAGCAATCTTATTAATAACTTCTTCTGATACACTAACACCTGCATCAGCCATTTCTTCTGAAACAAGACGTCTATATTTCATTCTTGATAAATTAACAAATGGTGCTAAGTGTGAAAGGGTAATAGATTGTCCACCATATTGTGATGACGCAACTTGGGCTATAATTTGAGTTGCGATATTACAAGCAGTCGCAAATGTATGTGGTTTATCAATTTTAGTTTCAGATATTACTGTACCATTTTGTAACATATCTTCAAGATTTACAAGATCACAGTTATGCATATGTTGTGCAAAATAATCTGCATCATGGAAATGAATAAGTCCATTGTTATGTGCATCTTTTATTTCATCATCTAAAAGGAATCTATTAGTAATATCTTTTGATACTTCACCAGCCATATAGTCTCTTTGAACTGAAACAACAATAGGATTCTTATTAGAATTTTCTTGTTTAACTTCTTCATTATTACAATCAATTAAACTAAGTATTTGTTTATCTGTTGTGTTATTTTTTCTAAGAAGTGCTCTTTTATATCTATATGTTATATATCTTCTTGCGATTTCATATGCATTAAGTGCCATAAGTTCATCTTCTACAAAGTTTTGAATTTCTTCAACATTAAGTGCTCTAGAAGACTTTTGACACTTTTTTGTAACATTCTCTGATATTTTAGTTATTTGTTTTTCACTTAGTCTTAGTGATTCAGGCATAGTATTAGATGCCTTACGGATTGCGTCTACGATCTTATCGATATTAAATATTACTTCTTGACCGTCTCTTTTAATGATATTCATTCAAAAACCCCCATTTTTTACAAAAAATCGCGCAAAAAAAAGAGATATATTATTAAACATTTTTTTACTATCTTAATAAAAAAAGTTTTTAAACAATATAAATTTCACACTTCATTTCGCTATAAAAATTATACCACACTTTCGATATTAATCTATATGAAAACTCTATGAAAATAATTTTGTTTTAGTGAATAAACAAAAGGTTTATTTTGTATACATAAAAAAGACAAAAGCCCTATTCATCAATAGAGCTTTCATTTTCATTATTCATTAAATTTTCTTGAGCTTTTAAAGCTTCTTTTTCTAAAACTTTGTTTTCATATTTAAGCATAATGTAGCCAATCATGCACATTATAAATGCTCCTAACAACACTTCAATCATATCACCCATAGTGTCAATTAAAGCGGCTCTTCCTACTAGCGCATTGAAATTTGGATCAGCGACATTATCGATTGGTCCATATTTTTCAAACGAATGTGATTCATATGCTCTTTGCATATTTGTTTTAAATAAACTATCCATAGTAAATTCAAATATTTCCCAAATAGCTTCACAAGCTATCGCAAGAATAAAACTAAATAGTTGTACAAAGCCTGGACCTAATTGATGTTCTTTAGTTCTTTTACCATTAATTATAGATGTCACAAAGAAACCTATAGCCGCAATGTATATTCCGCTAATTGTATGAAGAACATCATCCCACCAAGAATATTTTACATAAAAATCACTAATTTCACCAAACCATAGTGCCCCAAGCGCAAACGCAAGAAAAACAAAAACAATATAGAAAGGTAATTTTATTTTTATGATTTTTTCTAACACTAAAGGTAAGAAAGTTGCCGCAAAAAGAAGGGATGCTTGAAGGATACCTGAAATATTAATATTAGCTCCTCTTCCACTTACCATCTCTTTACCAAGTCCTAGCATAATTGAGGCATAAACTATATAAGATACACAAAGAAATCTTATAAACCATATAGTTATTTCTCTTGTTTTATCTCTTTTACTCATTTTTTTAAAATTATTAAATATTTTCATTACTTATATCACCATAAAACATATTTTATATTAATTATTTTAAAATACAATAATTAATTTGTAATAATATTAAATCCTTCTAAAAAAATCTTAGCATTTGAGACATTAAATATAGATAATGAGCAATTTGATAATTTATCACTAAATTGATATTTAGTTGAATCAATAAATGTAGTAATAGCTTTTATAGTATGTGAGTGCGCAACTACAAGTATAGTATCATCGTTAAATTCATTAGATAATTTAAAGATTTCATTTGTGACTCTTTTTTGGATTTCTGCTACTTTTTCAAGCCCTACGATATTTTCTTTTTTGATTTCTTCAAAAACACTATCAATCACAGGAGCTCCTTCTTTTTCTCCGAAAGCACGCTCAATAAAATTAAAATCTTTAACAATATCCATATCTAGACCAAGATATTCTTTAATAATAGATGCAGTATCATAAGCTCTTGAAAGTGGAGATGAATAAATTTTATCAATTTTATAATTATTTAATTTTAAATATTTAGCACACATCAAGGCTTGTGTTTTTCCATTTTCATTTAATGGAATGTCACGACGTCCTTGAATGTGCTTATTTTTGTTTTCATTAGTTTCACCATGGCGAACAAATATAAATCTTGTCATATTAATCTAAAAATTCCTTAGTATCGTATGCAACTTCATATATTTTTTCCATATCAGATACCATAGGTACCCTAGGGTTAGCAGGTGAACATTGATCTTCATATGCAAGGTATGATAACTTTTCTATATTATTCATATAATCTTCTTTTGATATACCTTGTAATTCAAAGTTCATCTTAATTCCAACTTCTTTAGCTAAGTTTCCACAGGCTTTTGCGTATGCTTCTACACCTTCAGAAATAGTATCAAACTTTAACCCTATAGCAGATGCTAATTCGGCATATCTTTGATCTGCCTTATATTCATTATATTTAGGCCAAGTAGATAATTTTTTAGGCATAGTTCCGTTATATCTTATGATATGAGGAAGTAAGATTGCGTTAATTCTTCCATGTGGAACGTTGTGATAAATAGCTCCAAGTTTATGAGCCATTGAATGGCACATTCCTAAAAATGCGTTCGCAAATGCCATACCTGCAATAGTTGATGCATTATGCATCTTCTCTCTTGCAACACTATTTCCTGTGTTATAAGAATCTTTTAAATACTTAAATACCATCTTAATTGCTTGAATACATAATCCATCAGTATAATCATTAGCCATTGTTGAAACATAAGCTTCAGTCGCATGTGTTAAAACATCAAGACCTGTATCCGCAACAATTGACTTAGGTAGAGTATCTACAAACATAGGATCAACAATCGCAACGGATGGTGTAAGTGAATAATCTGTTAAAGGATATTTTTTGTGTTCAACACTATCAGTTAATACCGCAAATGGTGTAACCTCACTACCAGTACCAGAAGTTGTAGGAATACATACAAGTTTTGCAAGTTTTCCAAGGGAAGGATATCTAAATGCACGTTTACGTATATCCATAAATTTTTGTTTTAAATCATTAAAATCTACATCAGGATGTTCATAGAATAACCACATACCTTTAGCACAGTCCATAGGAGATCCTCCTCCTAAGGCAATAATTGTATCTGGTTTAAATGAACGCATTAAATCTACACCTTTTTTAACTGTTTGAATTGAAGGATCAGGTTCAACATCACAGAATAGTTCATATGTTACATCATTTCTTCTTAGTTTTAATTGATCAGTTACTTTATCAACATATCCAAGTTTTACCATAGATTGGTCTGTTACAATAATTACCTTAGAGACATCTTGCATTTGATGTAAGTATTCAATTGAATTACGTTCAAAATAAATCTTTGGTGGAACTTTAAACCATTGCATATTGTTTCTTCTCCTTCCTAACTTTTTAACATTTAATAAGTTTACTGCACTAATATTATCATCTGTTGAATTATGTCCATAAGAACCACAACCAAGTGTTAAGGAAGGTATAAATGAGTTATAAACATTACCAATTCCTCCAAATGTTGAAGGTGAATTCCATATAATTCTAATTGCTGGAATCATATCCCCAAACTTTTCTGCAAGTTCTTTATTGTTTGTGTGAATTGCGGCACTATGTCCTAATCCGTTTAATTCAACCATTTGTTTTGATAACTTTAAACCTTCTTCAACACCTTCAGCTTTAAGGCATGCAAGAATTGGAGAAAGTTTCTCTCTTGTTAATGCTTCTCCTACTGATGTGCAAGGAACAAGAACGATAGGATGTTCTTTTGATATTTCAAATCCAGCATTTGCACAAATTTCCCATGCAGGATGACCTACAATATTAGGATTTAATTTAGCTTCAGTGTTATTTTCATCTACACCAAACATATATTTTTCAAGCATCTTCTTTTCTTTTTCGTTACAAATATAAGCAAGATGATTTTTAAATTCATCAAGAACAGAATCATAAATTTTAGAATCAATAATTACAGCTTGTTCTGATGCACAAACCATTCCATTATCGAATGCTTTACTCATAACAATATCATTAACCGCTTGTTTAATATCACAATCCTCTGCAACATACGAAGGCACATTACCAGCACCTACACCAAGTGCAGGTTTTCCACATGAGTAAGCTGCTTTAACCATTTGATTTCCACCAGTTGCTAAAATCATAGAAACTCCATCATGATTCATAAGATATGAAGTTTTATCCATTGAAGGAGATTCTATCCATTGTATACAATTCTTAGGAGCACCAGCTTCAACGGCTGCTTCATATACTATTTGAGCCGCTTTAATTGATGACTTTAGAGCACCTGGATGAAATGAGAAAATAATTGGATTTCTTGTCTTTAGACAAATTAAAGATTTAAAAATAGCTGTAGATGTAGGGTTTGTGACAGGAGTAAGTCCTGCAACAACTCCAACAGGTTCTGCAATCTTAATAATACCTGAAACCGGATCATCTTCTATAACACCTACAGTTTTTAAATGTCTCATGTTATTTACAACATATTCACAGGCAAATAAATTTTTTGTAGCTTTATCTTCAAAAACCCCTCTTCCTGTTTCTTCATATGCAAGTTTTGCAAGTTCTCCATGTGCATCAAGAGCTCTTACTGAGGCATATGAGACAATATAGTCAATTTGTTCTTGAGTAAAATGCTCATATTCTTTTAAAGCATCTAGCCCATTTTGTACTAATAAATCAATTTCGTTATTTTCTTCCATAAACTTTCTTACTTCCCTTTCAATCTCTTCTGTTTCTTCTTTTGTGAATTTTGGAAACTTATGTTCTACTACCATATTTTACACCCCTTTATATTTCTTTAAATTAGATATTTTTTTCTAATATCTTTAGTATCTACTTTTTGTCCTGTCTTTTTATAAATATATTGCAAGACAATATTATTACCATCAATTATAAATGGAAATCTAAACATACTACTATTTTTTATAACAAATAATTTATTTGTTTATCTATACC
>CAVCDW010000038.1:0-3033 GCA_963601055.1 Elusimicrobiaceae bacterium | reverse complement strand
CATTTAGAGTACCTTCTAGCTCTTTATAAGCTCTAATTGAATCTTTAATATTAGAAACATCAATATTCTTTTCTTCTAGAATATTATTATAAATAAATTCTTTAACGTTTGCGATTGGTTTAAACGCAAGCGCTTTTAAAATCAATTTAAAATAATCTTCATTTATAGAACCAAATGCATTACGGAATCCACGTTTAGCTTCAGTTTTTGTTGGATATATTTCAAAACTCTTGTTATGTTTTTTAAATTCAAGAATAGAATAAATGTGTTTTCCGTCTTCTAGGAAAAGATCATCATTCATTTCACATTTTCCTCTATACATAACATATTTTGCAGGACCTATATCTCCAAACGCATCAATAACAGAACCTAAAACAAATACTTCTTCTGTAGTTTCGTTATAGAATTCAAGACAAATATGACCTGAAACATCTCCATTACGAAGATATTCTTTATCTTCTGCACCAAGTTTACATTTAACATAACCTTTAAGATCACGCTTTCCTTTTTCGTTAGCCGCTAAGTTAAAGTTTTGTTCTCCACCTGTTAAGATAAAAGTCACCGCATCTAGAATTGTAGATTTACCAGATGCATTTTGACCTGTAAGAAGAATATTATCCTTTACTTCGATTGTTTCATTAGTAAGGTAATGCCAATTTATTAATCTAATTTTTCTAAGTTTAATCATTATTAATTAGCCTCACTTTCATTAACAATACGTTCAATAGATTCATAAACTTCTCTAATTTCTTCAGTATTAACAGCATATAAAATTGTAGGGAATATTATGATTCTAGCGCTTGATGATGTAATATCACCTAAGACTTCAATAAGATTAAATCTTCTGAATGTTCTTAAGGCTTCAACTAAATCAGTTTTATTAATTCTCTTTTTAATTTCAAGATAATTATATTTTGTATGAATATCTTCAACACTTACTGAAATATTTTCATTAAGTGAAGTCTCTTTTAACTTTTCATGATATAAAATACGTAAAATTAATAGAACAATTGTTAAATCTCTCTTTAGTTTTACTGCGTTTTGTGAACCTTCGGATGAAACAAACGCAACACCAATATCAGTTTTAACTGTTAATTCATATCCTAAAATTCCAAAAAATTCTTCAAATAAATCTTTATAATTTATTAAAAAGTAATAGTCATTTTTATTATTTTCTTTATCTCGGGCAAGGAATGTATTAGATAGCATTTTGTTTGCGATACTTCTAAATTCATTCTTTTGTCCTTCTGAAAATGATTCATAAGCTTGTAACATTACTCTTCTTCCTTTCTTGTAATCTTGAAGTTCGCCATTTTGAAATAATCAGTTTGGATCGAATCATCAAGTTTTAATATACTATATTCATGTTCTGAGGCAAATATAAGCACATATATACACATAAGCGCATCATCAAATGTTCCATCAGTTAATATTGATTTAGCTTCAAGTGAATTGGTATCATCAAGTCTACGTAAAATAAAATCTGTCATAAATACTGGATCATATTTACTCTTAAATCCTTTAAGATAAGATTCATCAAGTGCTTCAAAATCAAATCTATCTAAATCAAGATCTGAAAAATCACCTCTTTGATATTTTCCTCTTGGTGTATAAAGTGATGATTGATTAAATCCTTTTAGACTTTCTAATCTAAACACACTATTTACTTTATTTATAGCTTTATCAACTTTACCATTTTGATTTTCAATCTTAATGTATTTTAAAATACTATTTAATTTACCAATAATATTATCTTCTTCAGTAAGTAAGAATTTAACCTTACCTATTGTTGAATTAATATAGTTTCTATTTTTTTCATCAATTCCTGTTATATATTGATCTAAATCATTAAATATATCAATCATTTCATCAATATCTCTATTAGCTTTCTCTAAGGCAACTGATGAATTTCTAAATCTCAACATATAATCGTTTGAGATTTGTTCCATCGCAATTGAATTTGAAGAAATTTCTTCAAGCTTAGTAACAATCTTTAAACGATATTTATTAATATTGTCTGAAGTTTTAAGTTTCTTATATGTTGGCTCGTATATTTCTTCATTATAATTCATTAAGTTTTTCATTAAATCTTTAATTTCAGAAGTTTCAACAACGCTATTTATATAATCTTTAATTCTCGAATCCATTTTTCTTAATGAACGAATTAAACTCTTAGTATTTTTATATACTTCAGAAATCATAATTGAATAATCTAAATCATCATTAGATAGTAATGAATATATTGTATAAATATATCCCTTATATTCATTAGGATCAACAAATGCTTGATAATTATTATCATCTGAATAATCATCATATGTTTCATATTTCCCAGATTGTGGACATATTTGATATAGAGCTTCAATAATTGTTATTGCAGTGTCAGTGAAGTTTAGGATTTCAGTGTATTCTTGCGTTAAATCAACATAAATCCACCCACATTCTTCAAGACGTCTTAAAACAAAATTGGCAAGTTCTCTTTTATCATTTGATTCTTCAGGTAATAATTCAGAATCATTTTCCTCATTGATTAAATCAGGATGATCTTCTAGGAATAAAGTTAATTCATCAACGATTAACTTTTTATCAACTCCAAGAATAGAACCTGTCTCATAAATTTGAAAAGCCTGCATTGCGCAAGCTGAATATAATCTCTTATTTTTACTAGATAAAATCGAAAAGAAATTTTGTGGTATTACATCAAATAATTCCATTAGGCAATTCACTCCCTTATGTTAAATATATTCTATCATTAAAGGGGTTTAAAAACAATTAATTTTTTAATTCAATTATTCTTTTTTTATTTAATTTTATAACTATATTTTTTCAAATTAATTAAAGTATAAAAACATGATTTTTTTAACAAAAAAAATTATAATATCACTCTAATTCTCATAATGGTTTATAAGATTATGAATATTAAAAATGTTGAACTTATCTTTATTATCAATTCATAATAAAAGTTTTATAATGTAAAAAAGTGGTATCTCATTTTAGAATAGATACCACTTAAATTTATTAATTACTACAATG
>CAVCDW010000037.1:0-4008 GCA_963601055.1 Elusimicrobiaceae bacterium | reverse complement strand
CTGGTTTAGAAGAAATATCATATAATCCTTTAGTATTTTTAATGGCAGTTTCTCTATCTATATTACTATTTGATGAATTATAGATTTCAGTAAAAGTTTTTAATCCAAAGAATTTATACAAATTAACATTGAAGTTAACATTATTATAATAGTATTTGTTATAATTTCTATCACCATTTTCTTCGATTATCTTTTCATCAAACTTAGTCATTGGGTATCTACTTCTTAGTAAATCGTTATGAATAATCTCCTTTGTTTTATATATAGTCTCTTTTAATTCTCTCATCTCAGTTCTATGAGTTAATTTATAGAAAAATGAACGACTATCATAAACCATCTTTAATTCATTTAGTGTACCAAATAGGAAACTTCTTTCACCATTTTGTATCATTTCATCACTAATTGAAGTAGGTTTGATAAATGTTTTAAACTTTAAAAAATAATTTAATCTATTATTAGTACAAGCTATGGCATCTTTTGTACTAATGTTTTTGTAGAATGTATCTTTTACATCTTTTTCACTAGATTTAGAAATTAAGTTAAGTGGATTAAACTTACCTAATTTATATTCTTCAAAAGCTTCATCTAAATGATATTTTTGATTAACATTCTTGATAACATCTCGAATTAATTTTTCGTCACCGCTTAATCCAGCAGCTATTAATTTTTCAAAGTTTGGATCACTTTTTTTAACATCTTCAATATTTTGTCTATTTTCTTTTTTACTTTCGTTTAATTCTTTGGCAATGAGACTTAAATAAAGTTTACTTAATTTATTATAATCAATTTCACCATTTGATTTTCTACATTTATTAAGTCCTATTTTCTTCCATTTTGTTGTTAATTGTTTACTTGGCATAATATCAACCTCTATAAATTATTTTAACATATATTTTTCATTAATATTATATTTAATTATCATTTTTTGATTCAATACATAAAACATTACCACTTATAGTAATTTTTGCGTTATCTTCTAATATTTCATTCGATACACCAAGAGGGTTATATAATTTTAAATTATAATTTGAAACATTATATTTAAACCCAGTAAGTGAAATTATTGAATCTTCTAATGCAAAAAATGATATGTATTTATAATTAGTTTTAGATATAATCATATCTTTATCAATTAAATACATAGATGTATTATCATCTATAAATTTAAGTTTAGGATATTTTTTTAACATACAAATATTAGCGATCAAATGATCAACTCTTTTTCCACTAAGCCCACCAATAATTAGTATTTCATCAAATTTATCATAAATACACTCTACTGCATGCATCGTATCTGTATCATCTTTTTCACTGTTTAGTTTTATAATATCACTACTATATTCTTCAATTAGTGTTATGTTAGAAAGCCCTGCAGTATCAAAATCCCCAACCGCAAGATCCATTTTTATTTTATTTTTTGCAAGTATTAATGCGCCATTATCTACACCAACTATAAAAGAATCTTTTAAATCATAATTATTTATATCAATATTTTGTCCTAAAAATAAAATAGCTTTCATTATTTTAAGGTAACAACGGTTACACCGTTTAAACCTTCCCCCTCTCCTCCGTATCTATAAGATTTAACATATGGAGATTTTTTTAGATATGCTTGTACTGCATTTCTTACAGCACCTGTACCAAAACCATGAATAATATATACTTGGCTCATATTCGCAAGATATGCCTTATCGATAAAGATATCAATCGCATCTTTTACTTCTTCATATCTATATCCTCTAAGATCTAGTTCTAGTTTTGCATATTTTGCAGGCATAGAACCAGCAGGTTTCTTATATTTAGTATTATTTACAGGAGGTTTTGTAAGTTTTAAATCTACTTTTTTAAATGTCATCAAGAATTGACCCATTTGAACATCATAATTATTTTTATTGATAGATTTAATTTGTCCTACTCTATCATATGATTTAACATAGACAAAGTCTCCTACTTTTAAATCTTCATCAAAAACAGTAGTCTCAAACTCTTTTGATTTAAGATTTCTTGACGCAAATTTAATATCTGCAAGTTCATGTTCTTTAGCTTTCTTATCCTTCATATAAGAATCAATTTTTGAAATTAATTCTAGGGAATCAGTCTTAGCTTTAGCTATAATATCATCAGCTTCAGCAGATGCTTTCTTCAAGATTTCAAGTCTTTCTTTTTCAATCTTTTTCTTATAAAGTTCTAAGTCAACCATCTTTTTATTATATTCATTTAATAATTCTTCAGCAGCACGTGATTTTTCTCTTAATAATTCATTCTCTTTATCAAGATTATTCATTAACTGGTCGCTATCTTTATTATCCCCATCATTAATGTTTATAGCATTATTTATAATAATTTCATTTATTCCTAAATTTTTTGCGATATTTATCGCATTACTCTTACCAGGAACACCAATTAATAATTTATATGTTGGTTTATATGTTATTGCGTCAAATTCAACAGACGCGTTTATAACACCATCAGTTGAATAAGCATACTCTTTTAAAAGAGAGTAGTGAGTTGATACAATAACTTTAGCTCCTCTTTTAAAAAGATAATCTATTATAGCTATCGCAAGTGATGATCCTTCTTTAGGATCTGTTCCTGAACCAATTTCATCAATAAGGCATAATGTAGAATCTGTTACATTATCACAAATATGTTTTACTTTTTTCATATGTGAAGAGAAAGTTGAAAGTGATTGTTCAATTGATTGTTCATCACCAATATCTACAAAAATATTTTCAAATATTGAAACTTCAGATGATTCAGATGCAGGAATGGCAATTGCGCACATTGTCATAAGTGTTAAAAGTCCTGTAGTCTTAAGCACTACAGTTTTTCCACCAGTATTAGGACCAGTTATAATCATTACTTTATTTTTATCACCTAAAATAATGTTTTGAGCAACCACAACATCACTTGGAATTAGAGGATGTTTAGCGTTCTTAAGATTAATATACCCATTGTTATTTACCTTAGGTAAATTATAATCCATCACTTTCATATACATAGCTTTAGTGTAGATAATATCAAGCGCTTTAATATTTTGTACATCCTCTTTTAATTCAGCCATATTATAATTTATTGAAAGTGATATTTCTTTTAAAATATCAAGAATAATACGTGCTTCTTCTGCTTTAGCATTTAATATTTCTTGTTCAATAAGACCACACTCTGAAGGCATTATATATACTGTAGTTCCTGAACTTGATTCATCTAAAACCATACCTTTAATTTGATTCTTATATTCAGCCTTAAAAGGAAGACACAAATGTCCTTTTCTAGAAGCTACTAAGGCTTCAGTAAGAAGAGATTGTTTTGAAGATAAATAAGAATTAATTGTATTATGTAATCTATTATCTAGCGATTTAATATTTCTTCTTATTTTAAATAATTCTTCACTAGCATTATCTTTTATATTACCTTCATCATCTACTTTATATGAAATATCATTTTTAAGTCTTTCATTGTAAGTTACCTTAGAAAAATATTCGCTTAAATTATCAATACCTATTTTTTTTTGTTTTAAATAAGTATAATATTTTTTTATATTTTGAGAGCTTTTTAAAAGAGAAATAAAAGAAATTAATTCTTCTTTAGTTATAACTCCACCTATTTCAATTCTTTTTAAAACATTTGATATTCCAGAAGCTTCTTCTAGTGGAAGATCATCATAAGAAACTATTGCTTGATAAGCTTCTTTTACTTCTAGAATCATTTCATTTAAATCATCTAAATTGCATGTAGGATTTGAATTTAAGATATCATTTTTATTTTCTTCCCAATGTGTATATTTTGACACATCATTTAATATTTTTTCAAATTCTAATGCATTCATATCATAAGACATATATTATCACCAAAAATATTATACACTATTTTCTAAAAAAACAAAGGAAGACATAATCTTCCTTTAATAGTATATTTAAGTATATTAAAATCAGCGCCGTAGCGTAGGTAGTTTTAAAATCAGCGCCGTAGGTAAAAAGCTTTAAAATCAACAACGTATTTATATTA
>CAVCDW010000036.1:0-2225 GCA_963601055.1 Elusimicrobiaceae bacterium | reverse complement strand
GACCTACTATCTCTCTTTATTGTTCTTTATATCTTACAGCTGATAATAAAACACTAAATCCATACGTTTCATCTAAAAATTCATTATTTGCGGCATCATCAGGTTGCACGCCAAATAAATATAGATATGCTGTTCCTGTCACGCTTACATTGTCAGTATTTCCTTTAGCTCCTATTTTATTAGGTAGGGTTATTCTGTTGGCATCATCTCCAACTTTTTTATCCTCAAGTACATTCTCAACTGTTGTGTAGTTTGTAGTTGATGTAATCTTTTCAGATGTTAAAAGTCCTTCTAAGTGAGGACCTGTCGTAGCCTCATCGGCAGTAAACTCTAACGATACAGCCAAATCATAATCACATACGTTTGTGATTTTAAATTCTATTTCCAAAGCCATATCTAAAAAATATTTACCTTCATCCTCACTATCTTTATCAAAGAACGAAACATTTTTCACGGAATAAGCTAGTACATCTGTTTTTTCATCAATTCCATCACTAACCTTATACGAAAACACTATACCTTTAGTATTCGCATCAATAGGTTCAGTATTTGATTGATTAATAAACCAACCATATCCATAACCGAATCCAATGAAGGATAGTGCAAGAAGCGCAACTAAGCATGTTATTATTAAAATTTTCTTTCTCACATATATCCCTCCTTCTTATGATTATAGATAAATATTTATTGTTTCAACTTTAAATTGTTGATAAATAAAATAATCATTTGAATCATAAATTTCAGATTCTACCACGTCATAATCTTCATATACTATTGAAAAATAACAATATGTTACATCATTAGCATATATCTTTTGTCCTTGACCATCAAATATATTTTCACCTAATGCTTTCTTTGTAAGATCATCATAAGATGGTAACTGGCTTGGTGTAAGATTTTCTTTTGATGAACCAAGATCATATGTTACAACCGCATTCTCAATTTTCGCAAAATCAGTTAGTGTAATATTTCCATTCGTATCAATATTATAAATAGTATGTCCTTCATAATTTGTGACATAAGGATACTCAGTCTTAGTAGCACTATCAGTATTATCTTCAATATCAAATACTTGATATGCATTATCTAACTTAATTTCCTTAGCCTCAATATCAGCAGTAAGATGATCTGAAAGTGTAGATGAATATTGCCCTAAATTAGATTGAACAACACTATCTTCACTTTTAGATGATACAATCTTATATCTTAAATAGATAGAATCTCCTGGGCTAAACTTATCAAATGATAATGGATTTTCACTATTAACATCTACCCAAGCATTTGTATCATAAGTCTGTAGTGCGTATTCATATTTAGATCCACCTGTAACCTTAATTAAAGTTGTAGAATTTACTTCACTATTAGTTGTGAACCACGCAAACGAAATAAACACTACAAGCGTTGAAGCGAGAATTAAGGATATAATAGAAAATATTAAATTTTTTTTCATAATATCCGCAACCCCTCTCTAGCAAACGCATATTATATTTTTTCTTTTTTCTTCTTTCAATCTCTAGTATTATAACATTATTTTATAATAAATACAAATTTAATAAGAATTAAGCTTTATTTATATTTTAATTTCAATCAATACTTTAAAACAATATAAAAATCAATTTAATTTTAAATAAATTTATTATGAAGTCACCTCATTAACTATTATATTTTATTTTTTTATAAATTCCTTCGATTTCATCGATATTATTTACTTTACTTTGAGAACACCTATTACTTGAAAACATCGTTTTAAATAAAGATTGACGATTGTAAAGTGAACCCCTAAAGTCTTTCCAATAACCTGGTCCAACTTTAAGGGTTCACCTTAGTATTACTGTTTTTATTAATACGCCATTAGCTTCTTCATCTTATATTGTGCAATATAATTTAGAATAATATCATGCAAATTACATGATTTTTACTTTTTTAAAAAGAAAGTAAAAAAAGAATATATTAAAATCAACGTAGTATAACTATATAAAAACTCATATTTTTTAAACGGATTAATAATCCATCAAACGATTATAATTGGATACCATATATATCGATGGCGACACATCATTTGAAACCTTTTATCCATCAACCACAATCATATCATATTTGCTCATCTTTTAAAACAAGATGAAATAATTTGTCCTTTATGTGGAATAATAAATGATATTACATTTAAAGGAACTAGATCTCAGTTGGTTAAGTACTCTTCTGCTTTAGAGAACAATATCAACATT